>CAZGDZ010000069.1:0-8383 GCA_964524855.1 uncultured Macromonas sp. | reverse complement strand
GAGCCGCTGGTGGCCGTGTCCAGCCCACCCAGAATGTTGAGCAGGGTTGACTTGCCACTGCCCGAAGCGCCCAGCAAGACCACGAACTCTCCCTGCTGCACGTCCAGGTCCACCCCCCGAAGGGCGTGAACCGCGGTGTCGCCTTCGCCGTAGATTTTGGTCAAACCGCGAGCGAAGAAGACCCCCGTGGCCATGGACGTTGCGTGCATCTGTTCATTATGTTGGCCACGCTGCGCAGTGAGATGACGTACATCAAAATGCCGGCCATCAATTTGAAAACACCAGCAAACGTGGTATTGTCATAAAAATCAGACAAAAACGTTCGTTGGATTTATCAAAATTGGCGAAGTCGCATGACCGCCCCATCTTTCGACGATCTCCACATCCGCAAGCGGTTTGCGGCGGAGTGGTTGTTTTTGCTGGTTGCCGCCATCGGCTTTGCCGGGGTGCTGGGGTGGATGTGGATCGCCGACCGTGACGCCACCCAGCAACGTGAAACCGATCGCCTGCACGCCCAGGCCACGGTGGTCGAACGCAACGCCACCCGTCAGTTTGATGCGGTGAACCAGGTGCTCCAGGGCTTCATCGGCCGCGTGGACACCCAACGGCACGACCCGGCCAGCATGGCCGAAGCCGCCTCCCATTTGCAACTGCTCTCGGGCGCCATGCCCGACGTGCGGCTGCTGTTTTACCTGGATGAAAACGGGATCGGCCGCGCTTTCAGCGACCACAGCGCCGAATTCCTGGGGCGCGATCTGTCCAGCCGGCCCTACTTCGGCCCCATCAAAAGCCAAGCGCAAGCCAACAAGCTGTACGTGAGCGAGCCGTTCATGACGCTGACGGGCGAATATGTGATCAATGTGATGCGGGTATTGACCGGGCCCGCCGGTGAGTTTCGCGGCATTGTGGGCGCCGGCCTGGAGGCGTCGCAGTACCGGGTGTTGCTGAATTCGGTGCTGTACGCCCCCGACATGTGGGTGTCCATCGCCCACGGCAGCGGGGTCCAGTTCATGATGGAGCCCGACAAACCGGGGCAAGCTGGTTTGCAACTGGACCGGCCCGGCTCCCTCTTTCGCCAGCACCGCGAGAGTGGGTTGACCGAAACCGTGCACCAGGGCGTGTCGCTGGGCACCGGCGAGCGGCGTTTCATGGTCATTCGCACCATCGCCATGCCGCACCTGAGCCTGGACGCGCCGCTGGTGCTGGCGGTCAGCCGGGATTGGGCTTCGGTGTTCGAGCGATCGCGCCAACTGGGCCGCAATTACCTGGCGATTGCGGTGCTGCTGCTGGCCACGGGCGCCAGTGGTTTGGTCCTGGCCCAGCGGCTGCGGTTGCAGGCGGCGCGCGCAGCGTGGGCGTCGCAACAAGCCATCCACGAGCGGGACGACGTGCTGAACCGCTTTTTCTCGCTCAACGCCGACCTGTTTGCGGTGCTGGATCAGGCCGGTCGCTTCAAGCAGTTCAACGAAGCCTGGAGCCAGATGCTGGGCTACCAGCGGGACGACCTGCTCAACACGCACCCGCTTGAACTGGTGCATGCCGCCGACCGCCCGCTCATGCATCGGATGCGGCACAAGTTGATGGCGGGTCAAGCCATTCAAGGCGTCATCCTGCGCGTGCAACACCGCGACGGCCACCTCCTTGAAATCGCCTGGCGCGCGCTGCCGTCAGAAGATCAATTTTTCCTCAGTGGGCGTGACGTGACCGCCGAGCAGGCCGCCCAGCGCGAAGTGCAGCAACTCAATGCCCAGCTGGAAGCCCAAAGCCTGCTGCTGCAGGACATCGCGTTTCACGACGGCCTGACCGGGGTGTTCAATCGCAGACACTTCGACGAGGCCCTGCAAACCGAGTGGCGTGCAGGCTTGCGCAGTGGGCAGAGCCTGGCCCTGCTGTTGCTGGACATCGACCACTTCAAACTCTACAACGACACCTACGGCCACCTGCAAGGCGACGAATGCCTGCGCCTGGTGGCCAGCGAGTTTCAACTCCAGTGCCAGCGCCCGCGCGACCTGGTGGCCCGCTACGGCGGCGAGGAATTTGTGGCCTTGCTGCCAGGCACCGACCTGGCCGGTGCCCACGCCAAGGCGCAAGAGGTCGTTGCGGCCATCGGGGCCCTGAACATCCGGCACGCGCCCTCGCCGATTGCGCCCCACGTGACGGTGAGCATCGGCGTCGCGGCCATCCATCCGACGGTGGAGGCCGTGCCCCAAACCTTGATCCAAGCGGCCGACGACGCGTTGTACCGCGCCAAGTCGGTGGGCCGAAACCGGTCTATCGCTGCCGCCCAGAGCCACGAGGTGGCGTTGGCGACAAAGAGCGCGCGTGGCGCCAACATGGACGGTGCAACGGGTTGATCAAGCTTTGGTCACCTAGGGCATGGGCATTTCCTCACGCTGCAACTCGCCACCCTGGTTCGGGTTGTAGCGGCGGTGCTGGGGCCCACGTATTATTCGGGGCTGACGGTTCTGGCCGCGCTGCTGTGGGCTGCGGCCATCGTGCCCTGGGCGTTTCGCCTGATCCGCTGGTATGGCTAGCCGCGCCCTGACGGCGGCCCCGGCTGAGCAAGCGCCGTCTGCCCGACTTCTTTCCATGAACATCCCCAACGACTCCAGCCTCGAAGCGTCCGCCTGGGCCGCCACCCTGATCCAAAGCCGCCGCACCACGCTGCCCAAACGGCTCGTGGGCCCGGGGCCCAACGCTGAACAACGCCAGCGCATTCTGGCCGCTGCTGCTGCCGCACCCGATCACGACCAGTTGCTGCCCTGGCGCTTCGTGGAAGTGCCGCAAGACCAGCGCCACCGGCTGGCGGCCGCGTTTCAGGCTGCCCTGCTGCAACGTGACCCCCACGCCACCGCCGAGGAACAGCGCAGCGCCCAGGAAAAAGCGTTCCGTTCGCCCTGGCTCTTGCTGGCCGTTCTCAAAAAGAACCCACCCGAAGGTGAAGTGCCCGATCAGGAGCGGCTCATTTCGGTCGGTGCAGCCATCCAGAACATGTTGCTGCAAGCCACCGCCATGGGCCTGGGCAGCAGCTTGACCAGCGGCAAGGCGCTGCAGTCGGTGGCCCTGCGCGCCCTGTTTGGCCTGGGTGCGCAAGAAGTTGCGCTGTGTTTTGTCAACATTGGCCACATCAGCGAGCAACGCCGACCACGCCCCCGCCCTGCAATAGACGCCTACTTCAGTCGCCTGTGACAGCCAAGACCAAGTTGCATTCTTGACAAGAATGGGTTGGTTGTACATCCCCCCGCAAGGCATCGTCCGAACGGCGTATGGCCTGATCTGGCGAAGTGTGGTTCCAAAAGTGGACAATCACGCATGATTCAAACCGCCCCGAACGGCGCCCAACGCCCCAACGCCACCGCCCAGCCAC
The DNA here is from genome assembly GCA_964524855.1 of uncultured Macromonas sp. Classification (GTDB taxonomy): domain Bacteria; phylum Pseudomonadota; class Gammaproteobacteria; order Burkholderiales; family Burkholderiaceae_C; genus CAZGDZ01. The sequence continues at coordinate 5,016 of CAZGDZ010000069.1, read as the reverse complement.
CGTCGGCGCCCGCGCTTTCCTTCGACAGCCTGCCGCTCACCGCCGCCATGCAGGCCAACCTGCAGCAGCTTGGCTACACCGCCATGACGCCAATCCAGGCGGCCAGTTTGCCGCTCTCGCTGGCCGGGCGCGACCTGATCGCCCAGGCCAAAACAGGCAGCGGCAAAACCGCCGCCTTCACCCTGCCCCTGCTGCACAACCTGAACCCCCGTCAATTTGAGACGCAGGCTCTGGTGCTGTGCCCTACCCGAGAACTGGCCGAGCAAGTGACGCAGGAAATTCGCCGCCTGGCCCGGGCCGAAGACAACGTGAAAACACTGACCCTGTGTGGCGGCGTTCCACTGCGCAACCAAGTGAGCAGCCTCGCCCACGGTGCCCACATTGTGGTGGGCACACCCGGCCGCATTCTGGACCACCTGTCTCGCCAAAATCTGTCGCTGGCGGCGCTGAACACCCTGGTGCTGGACGAAGCCGACCGCATGCTCGACATGGGCTTCGCCGAAGACATTGCGAAAGTCATTCAAGCCTGCCCCAAAGCGCGCCAGACGCTGTTGTTCTCGGCCACTTACCCCGATGGGGTGGCCCAACTGGCGGGGCGCTTCATGCGCGAGCCCCAAGAAGTGAAGCTGACCGCTGGGCATGCGGCCAACAAAATCCGCCAACGTTTTTACAAGGTGGACGACAACACCCGGCTGCACGCCGTGGGCCTGCTGCTCAACCACTTCCGCCCGGCCATCACGCTGGCGTTTTGCAACACCAAGCAACGTTGCCGCGATCTGGTGGCCGTGCTGCAGGCCCAAGGCATGGTGGCGCTGGAACTGCACGGCGACCTGGAGCAACGCGAACGCGATCAGGTGCTGGTGCAGTTTGCCAACCGCAGTTGCAGCGTGCTGGTGGCCACCGACGTGGCGGCGCGAGGGCTGGACATCGCCCAGTTGGAAGCGGTGATCAACGTTGACATCACCCCCGACCCGGAAGTGCACACCCACCGCGTGGGCCGCACCGGGCGGGCCGACGGCGAGGGCTGGGCTTTCAGCCTGGCGAGCATGGACGAAATGGGCAGTGTTGGGCGCATCGACCAGATGCAGGGCACGGAGAGCCAGTGGCACGCGCTGAGTGAACTGACCGAGCCGGCCGACCGGCAGCCGCTGCGCCCGCCCATGGTGACGCTGCAAATTGTGGGCGGCCGCAAGGAAAAAATCCGCCCTGGCGATGTGCTGGGCGCATTGACCAAAGACCTGGGCTTCAAAGGCGAGCAGATCGGCAAGATCAACGTCAACGAATTTTCGACCTACGTGGCGGTGGAACGCAGCGTCGCCGATGCAGTGCTGCGCGGGCTGAACACCTGCAAGGTCAAAGGCAAATCGGTGAAAGCGAGGGGCCTGTGACCATGAGCGACTGGCAACGCCAGCAAATGATCAAGGCATCCGGCTGGCCATTGCATGCCGATCTGTTGAGTCCGGGCCGCGACTTCGGCGCCCCCGCCGACGACGGCACCGTGCCACTGCACTGGGCGTGCCAACACGGCAAAGACGGTTTGGTGAAATACATGATCGCCGAAGGCGCCGACGTGCTGGCCCAGACCGCCACCGGGCAAAGCCCGTTGGCGGTGGCGGTGCAGTCGGGCAGCTTCCAGACAGTGATGTTGCTGATAGACCGCTTGAAAGCCCTGGCAGCACCACTGCCCAACGCCGAACTTCGGCAACGCCTCGTGCAAACCTTCGGCCACGGCCACCCGAACCAGAAAAACCGGCTGAATCAAACCCTGAAAGACTGGGAACGCATCCAGAAAATCAACGGCCCACGGTGACCGGGCCGTGCGCACGGCTTGACACGTGCCCGCACCTTCGGATACGATGGTGAACATTCATTCACCACAGTTAATGATTCACTTCGATGTCCGACGAAAAGCACCTCAACGCCCTGCGGGTCTATTGGAAGGAACACAAAGCGTTTCCCTCCATGGCCAAGCTTGCTGACGTGCTAGGGCTGGCATCGTCGGGTGGGGTGTTCAAAGTCGTCGGTCGGCTGGTAGAGGCTGGCTTTCTGGAACGGCTGGACGGGCGCATTGCCCCCACGCGGGACTTTTTTGCACTGCCGGTGCTGGGTCGGGTACGGGCAGGCCTGCCGCAAATGGAAGACCAATCCGCCGGGCTCGAAGTGTTAGGCGTAGAGGACTACCTGATCCGCCACCCTGAACGCACCGTCTTTTGCCGGGTGCGTGGCGACTCGATGAAAGACGCAGGCATGCTGGACGGCGACATGGTCGTCGTCGAACGCAACCGACCCACCAAGGCGGGCGATATCGTGGTCGCCCTGGTGGACAACGAGATGACTGTCAAGTACCTCTACCCCCTCAAAACATCCGGCGGGTGGGTGCTCAAACCCGCCAACCCGGACTACCCTGACATCATCGCCCACCAGTCACTGGAAGTGCTGGGTGTGGTGGTTGGCGTGTTTCGTCGCCACGGCTGAAATTCAGATTCACTACAAAACCACCGTTGGAGAACACCATGAGCTTGAAAGCCTTGATCCGCAAATTGACCGGCAAGGGCGGCGCCCTGAACCGTGCCACCACCGTGCGTGATGTCTGTCGTCTCAACGCGATCGCGATCGCGGCACAAGTTTCGGTGTACGAGCTGGACTGAATAGGCTGATCACCATGGCTCAACGGCGCCGGAATGTCCAAGGCGGCACCGGTGCTTCGCAGGCCCACAGCCCTGCCCGGCTCGCCCGGGCCAGCTGTTCCGCTTGGGCATAGGCAGCTCTGTTGGCCTGGGTCTGCTCTCTGGCATAGGTCTGGTAATGCCACGCATGCCCCGCTGTAACCAACTGCAGCCCCACCTCGCCTGAACTGCGGTGCAATCTGGCCACGGCTCGGCCATAACGGTCGGTTTTGCGCGGCTCAATCACGACGTAACTTGAACCTACCCACTCTGCCAGCGCGCGGCGGGCATCGGGCCCTCCACACTGGCGCAACTCGGGGGCATCCAGACCTTCCAGCCGAATCGACACCTTTCGCCCGGCAGCGTCCTCCACCTTCAAAGTGTCACCGTCCGTCACTGACAGCACACGCCCCACCCACCAGTCTGCTTTGGGACTCTCCGCCCAGCCTGCCGTAGCCAACAACCACAGCAACCCGGCCAGAAGCAGCCGTCGCAAATCGTTTCTAGAACCCATCACAACTGGGGCCGAAGTTCGCGGGCAGCATCCTGCAGCAATGGCAACAGTTCGCGCTGGATGGCGCCCGACTGCAGGCGCTGCGGCGACACCACCGCGTTAAGGGCTGCCACCGTCACCCCACTCATGTTGCGCAACGGCACGGCCACCGCGTGCACCCCCAGTTCGTGCTCCTCGCTGGCGATGCAGTGGTCCGCCTGCCGCACCTGGGTCAGCATGGCCCGCAGCGACCGGGCTTCGGTGGTGGTGTAGGGCGTCAGGCGGGGCAAATCACGGTCTTTCAACCAGGCGGCCAGGTCGGCTCGGGGCAAGGCCGCCAACAGCACCCGCCCGGTGGAAGTGGCATGCGCTGGCAAGCGAGCGCCCAAGTGCAAGCCATGGGCAAGCAAGCGGGTGGCCCGCAAGGCGTTGCCTGCAGGCGCCCCCAGCGAGGACGCGCTCCAGTCCTCCCCCCCCAACGCTGCCAGCGACATGCTGCGCGCCACGATCACCACCGCATCCCCCTCCAGCACCGCCACCGAAAACGCGTCCCGGGCCAACGCTGCCAGGCGGTTCAACACCGGCTGCACGGTGCGCGGCAGCCGTGCACTCGCCAAGTAGCTGCCCGAAAAACGCAACACCTTGGGCGACAGCCAGTAGTAACTGCCATCGGTTTCCAGGTAGCCCAAGTGGGCCAGCGTCAGCAAATGGCGCCGGGCCGCCGCGCGCGTGATGCCGGCGCGCTGCGCCGCCAGCGTGGCGTTCAGACGTTGGCGCTCGGTGTCAAAACTCTCCAGCACCGCCATACCTTTGGCCATGCCCTCAATGAAGTCGGCTTTCTCAATCGCCATTGCCCGTCCTTTCCCATGGCGCCACCCCAAACCATTGCGCGGTGATCGCACATCAGTTTCGATCATCGCACAAATCTCAACACACCCCACTCCCCATTTCAACGCAGCCCACCTAGCATTCGCAACGTCAGAAGTCACTCATCCAGGAGATACCGAATGCGTACCCAAGTTGCCATCGTTGGCGCCGGCCCGTCCGGCTTGTTGCTCGGCCAGTTGCTGGCCAAAGCCGGCATTGATGCCGTCATCCTCGAACGCCAAACGCCCGACTATGTGCTGGGCCGCATCCGCGCGGGCATTCTGGAACAGGTCTGCATCGACCTGATGGACGAAGCCGGTGTGGGCCAGCGGATGCACCAGGAAGGCTTGGTGCACGGCGGTTTTGACATGCTTTACGGCGGCCAGCGCCACCGGGTGGACCTGAACCGATGGACCGGCGGCAAGAACGTGATGGTTTACGGCCAGACCGAGTTGACCCGCGACCTGATGGACGCGCGCAACGCCGCCGGCCTGACCACGGTGTACGAAGCCACCAACGTGCAGGTGCACGACTTTGAGACCCAGAACCCTCGCGTCACCTACGAAAAAGACGGCCAGTCGCACGAAATCCAGTGCGATTTCATCGCTGGCTGCGACGGCTTCCATGGCGTGTGCCGCGCCAGCGTGCCGCGCAACGCCATCAAGGAGTTCGAAAAGGTGTACCCCTTCGGCTGGCTGGGCCTGCTGTCCGACACCCCACCGGTGCACGACGAACTGATGTACGTGAACCACTCGCGCGGCTTCAGCCTGTGTTCGCAGCGCAGCCACACCCGCAGCCGCTACTACCTGCAGGTGCCGCTGACCGACAAGATCGACCAATGGACCGACGACGCTTTCTGGCAGGAATTGCGCTTGCGCCTGGACGAGGAGGCCAACGACAAGCTGGTGACCGGCCCCTCAATCGAGAAAAGCATTGCGCCGCTGCGCAGCTTCGTGACCGAGCCGCTGCGCTTTGGCCGCATGTTCCTGG
>CAZGDZ010000068.1:0-8413 GCA_964524855.1 uncultured Macromonas sp. | reverse complement strand
TGTAACCCGATTACATTGCAGGTGTGCCCCGCTGAACAAACGAACTCATTGATGCTTTGTTCAACGACGGCTACAAAGCCCGCCTTCGTGCGGGCTTTGTCTTTGGTGGCGGCGACACCCCGCCACGGCATGGCCCATCACAAACGGGCCAACACCCGGGATGGCGTCAAACGCACCTTGACCTCGTCGGCGATGACACTGCCTTTGACGGCGTGTGGGGCATCGTGCGTGTCGCGCAAGGCGGGCTCACCCAGTGGCATCCCATGGCGGCCAATCACCGACAGCACCAACGGCGTATTGGCGCGCCGCCCTCGCCGCACCACCACCCCCACCTCGCCACTGGCCAGCCGCACATAGCTGCCCGGAATGTAGGCCCCCAAGGCCTTGACAAAAGCGGCGCCCAAGGGGGTGGGCTGCCCGTCGGCCCCCAAGTACACGTCCCGAGCAGCGCGCGAGGCAGGCAGGCCCGGGCGGGTCGTTCGCGGGCTGACCCGCGCCACATAAACGTCGGCCAAGTGCAGCAGCGTGGCCATGGCACGCTCGCCCTGCACCGCATCCCCAGGCAGGTTGAGCTCCGGCTGGTGGTGGCCGCGCACGCAGTGCAGCCAAAGGGCGTCCTGCACACCGAGACTGGCCAGCACCTGCGCCCCGCCCTGCGCATGCTCCAGCACCTGCTGGCGCTGGGCCGCGTTGAGCGGCTCCGCCTGATGGGCCAACGCATCGTGCAAACGCGACATCCCGACGTTCATGGTCAGCGCGGCCCGTTGCAAAGACGTTCGCTCGGCCTCGGTCCAGGGCAGGGTCTGAGCCACCAGCCGACACAGGACCGAGCACAGCAGGGCATGGGTGGCGTGGTAGCTCACGGTGCGGTCTTGCAGCAACTGCATCAGCACGAACAGGCTGTCGTCGGCCCGCAGGCGCAACACCGCGCCCATGCGGCGCTCGATGCTGGCCAGGCGCTTTAAAAAGTCGGTGGCCTGCGCACCTTGGTACATCAACGTGTTCAAAGCGTCGTGCAGGTCGGGCCAGACTTCGGCGGCCGAAGTTTCGTGGTCGTTCTGCAACGCCTCCACCCCCATGGGGCGGGTCACACCGGCAATCGCGTCCAGGCTCTGGTTGCCGCGCACCATCCTGTCGATGGTGGCGGTGTAGCGAAACGTCCAGGCCTTGTATTCGGTCTCGTCCACCATGGGCAGGTGCATGTGGAGGCGGTCGCGGTGCTTTTCGTCGTGAATCACCTCGCCCCGGCGCAGCAACAGCACCCCGTTCGGGTCCCAAACATTCACCGGCACGGGCGCTTTGAGCGCAATTTCGTCGAGGGGAAAAGGAACGTAAGGCATGTTGGTGTGCCAATGTACATCCTGCGCCGATTCGCGCCAAGTTTGGCGATAATGCATTGCAAACCAAACGCCAACGAAAGGGAGCCCTCAGGATGCCGGATCAACCCAGCCAGACCATGCCGGTATCGGCCCTGCGCGTGGGTGTGTTTGTGCATCTGGAGCTGGGCTGGCTGGACCACCCCTTCCCTTTTGGCAGCTTCAAGATCACCTCGCAGCAGCAGATCGACACCATCCGTGGCCTGGGCCTGAAGGAGGTGCGCTGGGACCCTGCCAAAACCGAACCACCGGCCGAGCCCGCACAGGCTGCCACGCTGCCGAATGGGTCAGCACCCCCGCAGGCCGACGCGCCACCCTCCCCCGAAGAAGCCCGCAAACAACAACGCCATGCTTCCTTGCAAGCGCAACGCTTGGCGCTGCAGCAGTGCGAGCGCCGTTACGCCGAGGGTGCGCGGGCCTACCGCCAAATTCAGGACGACATCGCCGCGCAACCCCAAGCCGCCAAGGAACGCAGTGTGCAGTTGGTGGGCGGCATGGTCGCGCAAATGCTGGGCGATGAGGAATCCGCCATCCGCCTGCTGTCCGAAGGGCAAGGCGAGCGGGCGTCGTTGCACGCGATGAACGTCACCGTGCTCAGCCTGCTGCTGGGCAAAGCGATGGGCCTGCCCGCCGCGCAGTTGGAAGACCTGGGTGTGGCCGCGTTGCTGCACGACATGGGCAAGGCCGAATTGCCCGACCGGGTGCGGCACCGCGACGACACCTTCACCGCCGCCCACCACAAGCTCTACCAGGAACACGTGGCCCACGGCGTGGCACTGGGCAAGCGCATGGGGCTGTCGCCGATGGCACTGCTCGCCATCTCGCAACACCACGAACTGGCCGATGGCAGTGGCTTCCCCATCGGCTGCAAGGCCGACCGCATGGCCCCCATTTCGCGGATTCTCGCCCTCATCAACCGCTACGATGGTTTGTGCAACCCGCCCAACCCGCTGAAAGCCCTGACGCCGCACGAAGCGCTGTCGCTGATTTTCGCCACGCTCAAAGTGCGTTTCGAAAGCACGGTGCTCAACGCCTTCATCCGCATGATGGGGGTGTACCCGCCGGGCTCGCTGGTGGAATTGACCGATGGCCGCTACGCGATGGTGGTGTCGGTCAACTCCAGCCGCCCGCTCAAACCCAAGGTGCTGGCGCACGACCGTGGCATGAACCGCGATGACGCGCTGCTGCTCGACCTGCAAGGCGAACGCCAATTGGGCGTGCTGCGCAGCCTGCGGGCCGACCAACTGCCCCGCGCCTCGCTGGAGTTTCTGGCGCCGCGCCAACGCGTTTGCTACTACTTCGAACGCGCCAGTGCCACCGAGAGCGGGGAGAGCCCCGCATGAGCTACCTGCACTGGGTTCCGCTGACCGAAGGCCTGCTCGAAGCCGTGTGGGTGGTGGACCCGCAAACGCGGCGCATCCTCACGGCCAACAGCGCTGCGGCCCGGCTGCAGCAACTGGACCCGGGGGCCCTGACCGACGTGGCCGTGGGCGACATGGTCGCCAGCCCGGAAGACCTGTTCTTCTGGCAAGACCTGGACTACAGCGTCGCCACCGAGCTGCATTCCGACACCCAACTGCGCCGGGCCGATGGCAGCGTGGTCTGGGTGGAACGTCGCATCACCCGCGTCCAGGCCGACGATGGCCAAACGCTGTACCTGGTAGCGATGCAGGACAAGACGCACCAGCTCCAGACCCAGCAGCGGCTGGAAGAACTGCTGGCCGAGCTGCGCGCCACCCTGGAATCGACCGCAGACGGCTTGCTGGTGTGCGACCTGGATGGCGGCATTCGCGCCTTCAACCGGCTGTTCGCCACCCTGTGGGACCTGCCCGAAGAACTGCTGACCCACAAGGACGACGCGGCCATTTTCGGCTACCTGGCGCAGGGCGTGCCCGACGCCACCCCCTACCAGCAACGCCTGGGCGAAATCCAGCGCAGCCTGCTGCTGGAAGCCACCGACGTGCTGGTGCTGCGCAACGGCCGGGTACTGGAACGCATCTCCCGCCCGCAGCTGGCGCGCGGTCGCCCGATCGGTCGGGTCTATGTGTTCCGTGACATCACCGAGCGCACCGCCACCGAGGCCCAATTGCGGCTCGCGGCCAAGGTGTTCGAATCAAGTCTGGACGCGATCTTCGTGACCGCGCCCGACCACCGCATCCTGACCTGCAACCCCGCCGCCTTGCACATGGCCCGGTGTGAAGCCGCAGCGCTGCAAGGCCGCTTGGCACAAGACCTGTTCTACTCGCCCAACCAGCCCCATTGGCTGAGCGAACTGGATGCCCAACTCCAGAGCAGCGGCTACTGGGAGGGCGAGCTGTGGATGCGACAGCCCGATGGCAGCGCGACCGCCTTGCAAGCCGCCTGGGTGGTGCTGCGCGACGGCCATGGGCAGGCGCTGAACACGGTGCTGTTCGTCAAAGACCTGTCAGAGAAACTGGCCGCGCAGCAACGCATTGAACAACTGGCCTACTCCGACGTGCTCACCGGCCTGCCCAACCGGCTGATGTTGACCGAGCGCGTCAACCACGCGCTGCGTCTGGCAGAACGCAATGGTTGTGGTTTTGCGGTCATGTTTCTCGACCTGGACCGCTTCAAAAGCATCAACGACTCGCTGGGCCACCTGTTCGGCGACAAGGTGCTGATTGAAATCTCCAGCCGGCTCAAGCACTGCCTGCGCCAGACCGACACCCTCAGCCGCCTGGGTGGCGACGAATTCGTGATCCACCTGCACGACGCCGACACCGTGGGCGCCGAAATCACCGCCCAGCGCATCATCGACGCGCTGAGCCGACCGGTGCAAATCGACGACATGAACTTCACCTTGTCGTGCAGCGTCGGTATTGCCATGTACCCGAACGACGGCCGGACGCTGGACGAACTGATCCGACACGCCGACACCGCGATGTACCAGGTGAAGGAGCGCGGCAAGGGTCACTACCGCTTCTACCGGCCGCAAATGAACGCGGACTTGCTGTCGCGCATCCAGCTCGACCAGGCCATGCGCGAAGGCTTGAAGCGGCACGAATTCGTGCTGCACTACCAACCTCGAGTGGACCTGCACAATGGTCGGCTCAACGCCTGCGAGGCGCTGATCCGCTGGAACCACCCGCAGCAAGGCATGGTGCCGCCGGGCACCTTCATCACCGTGGCCGAGGAAACGGGGCTGATCGTTTCGCTGGGCGACTGGGTGCTGCAGGAATCGGTGCGCCAAGCCGCCGTGTGGCACCGCGCCGGCACCCCGTGCGAGGTGGCGGTGAACGTCTCGGCCATGCAATTCCAGCAAACCCACTTTGTGGACGACGTGGCGCGCACCCTGCAGCAACACCAGCTGCCGCCGCACCTGCTGGAGCTGGAGCTGACCGAATCTATCCTGATCCGCGATGCCGAAGAAGCGCTGGAGCGGCTGCAAGCACTGGCCGACCTCGGCGTGCGCCTGGCGCTGGACGACTTCGGCACCGGTTACTCCAGCCTCACCTACCTCAAACGCTTTCCGCTGCACAAGCTCAAGATCGACCGCACTTTCATCCGCTCTCTGCACGAAGACGTGGCGGACGTGGCGATCGTGGCGGCCATCATTCAGATGGCGCACGCCATGCAAATGGAGGTGGTGGCCGAAGGCGTGGAGCTGGAAGCGCAGAAAGAAGTGCTGCAGCGCATGGGCTGCAACCACTTCCAGGGTTTTCTGTACTCGCGCGCCGTGCCGGCCGACGAGTTTGAACGGCTGCTGCCGCCCAGCGGGTTGCGTCAGGTGCCCTGAGCCCAGACTTGCAGGTCTTCGGGCTTGACTTGTCCGATCTTGCGATGCGCCACCTCGCCCTGGGCGTTGAACACCACGGTGAATGGCAAACCGCCGTTGGCATTGCCCAATTGACGGCTCAGATCCGTGCCGTCCAACCCCGCCAGCGCGATCGGGAAGTCCAGTGGCAGCCGCTGCAAGAACTGCCGCACCGAGCTGGGTTGGTCGATCGCCAGGCCCAGCACCTGCCAGCCCTGGGCCCGCTGCTCGCGGTAAAAAGCGTTCAGCATCGGCAATTCTTCCACGCAGGGTGGGCACCAAGTGGCCCAGAAGTTGACCAGCAACGGCTGCCCGCGAAAACGGCTCATCGCTACCTCGGTGCCATCGGGCGCGGTCCAGGTTTGCGCCCACAGGGCATCCATCGCGCCGTCTGCCACCGCATGCGGCTGAAAGCGCCACCAGGCCAAACCGGCACCAGCCACACCGGCTGCGGTGGCCACGCCACCCATCAAAAGCTGTCGTTTGTTCATGGTGTCTGTGAGTCGCTCTCGCGCAACAAGGTTCGCACCGCCGCCGCCGCGCCTCGGGGTTTGCGCCCCGCTTCGTCGGGCAACAGCGCGCCGCGCTGGGCCCGCGTGTCGTTGATCAACAAGTGCACGCCCACCCATTCCTGCAAGGCCTCGCAGCGGCTGCGCAGGCTCAACGCCTCCACCGCCTCGCCGTGCAGGCCGTTCACCGTGGTGGCGTCGTACTCCACGCCCTGGTTGATCAGCAACAACTCCACGGCTTTCGGGTCGTCGCTGAACAGTTGCAGGTAAATGTCGCTCAGGCGGGTGGCGGTGCCATGCCATATGGCGCCCCCGAGCAGCGGTTGAAACTCGGCCAACCGCTCCATCCACACCAGCGCCAGCTCGCGCAAGGCCCGCAACTCGGCGGGCTGGGTGTCGGCATGGAACAAGGCCAGGTGCTCGCGCACTGCCGCTTCCACCGTCAGGTTGTCCGGCAGCGCCGAGCGCGGCGGCAGGCCCAGCGCCTTGACGGCACGCTTCTTCGCCTGGCCGTAGTCCAGCCCCTCGTCCACGACCAAAGCGGCCGCAGCCTGGGCAATTTCCAATTGCACGGTATCCATCACCCGATTGTCCGGCATCGCCGGCCTCACCCCTGAAAGGCGCCGTCAAGCCCCCCGATAATCTCGGTCATGCACATACACATTTTGGGAATTTGCGGCACGTTCATGGGCGGTGTAGCCGCCCTGGCCCGCGAAGCCGGGCACCGGGTCACCGGTTGCGATGCGGGCGTTTACCCGCCCATGAGCGACCAACTGCGGGCCTTGGGCATCGATTTGATCGAGGGCTTTGGTGCCGACCAAATGGCGCTGCAACCCGATGTGTTCGTGGTGGGCAACGTGGTGTCGCGCGCCCGGCTGCCCGACGGCTCGCCCAAATTCCCGCTGATGGAAGCCATCCTGGACAGCGGCGCGCGCTACACCAGCGGCCCGCAATGGATGAGCGAACAAATCCTGCACGGCCGCCATGTGCTGGCGGTGGCGGGCACCCACGGCAAGACCACCACCACCTCCATGCTGGCCTGGGTGCTGGAACACGCCGGCTTGCAGCCTGGGTTTCTGGTGGGGGGCGTGCCGCTGAACTTTGGCGTGTCGGCCCGGTTGGGCACCGGGGCACCCTTTGTCATCGAGGCCGACGAGTACGACACCGCCTTTTTCGACAAGCGCAGCAAGTTTGTGCACTACCGGCCCCGCACTGCGGTGCTGAACAACCTGGAATTCGACCACGCCGATATTTTTGACGACTTGGCCGCGATCGAGCGGCAATTCCACCACCTGGTGCGCACCGTGCCGGGGCGCGGGCGGGTGGTCGTCAATGGCCTGGAGGAAAGCCTGACGCGTGTGCTGAACCAAGGCTGCTGGAGCGAGCAACGCAGCTTTGGCGCGGCAGTCAGCGACTTCAGCGCCGAGGGCGAGGCCAATGATTTTGAAGTGCTGCACCAAGGCCGCGCTGTGGCCCGCGTGCAATGGGCGCTGAACGGCCAGCACAATCAGCTCAACGCCTTGGCCGCCATCGCAGCGGCCGAACACCTGGGCGTGAAGCCGGCGCTCGCGGCAGAGGCGTTGGGCCAGTTCCAGAACGTGCGCCGCCGCATGGAAATGCGCGGTCAAGTGGCCACCCCCGCCGGTGCCATCACCGTGTACGACGATTTTGCCCACCACCCCACCGCCATCCGCACCACGGTGGACGGCCTGCGCCGCCAACTCGACCGCAACGGGCAGGGCACCGCACGCATTCTGGCGGTGTTCGAGCCCCGCTCCAACACCATGAAGCTGGGCACCATGAAAGCGCAATTGCCCTGGAGCCTGGAAAACGCCCAACTGGCCTTCTGTCACAGCGGTGGGCTGGGCTGGGACGCGGCCGATGCACTCACCCCCATGGGCGCACGTGCGCACGTTGCGCCCGACATAGCCACCCTGGTGGCGCAGGTGGTGCAGGCTGCCCAGCCGGGCGATCAGTTGCTGTGCATGAGCAACGGCGGTTTTGGCGGCGTGCACGACAAGCTGCTGGCCGCCCTGGGCCAGCGCTTCGCCAGCGCAGCTGGTCAGTAACTGACGGTCAACGACGGCACATCGACCCGCACCACGGGTTTGGCCAAGGTGGCGCTGACCGCGCGGGCATAGACCATGGCCCAGGCGCGGTGGGCTGGGTCCGCAAAACGCACTGGCCCCACCGCCTGCGCGATGGCCAGAACCTTGTCGGCCAGCAGCACCTTGCCCGTCAGGCGCAAAGGCTCGCACTCCAGGTCGTGGAACTGCTCATCGAGCCAAGTACGCGCCAGTTCGTGCGGCATGGGCTGCACCTCCTCCAAGTCAAAGGCGTAACGGGCATCGCTGCCCCAACTGACGATGACCTGGCTGCGCATCGGTGCTGCTCCTGGTGAGGGGTCGGAAAATCGGTGTTACCCCGATTGTGCCCGCCCCTTCCGGCCGACTCAAGCCTTGCGCTGGCGGCGCGCCACCACCGCGTCGGACAGGGTCTGCAGCAATTGGGTGGATTGCGCCCAGTCAATGCAGGCGTCGGTGATGCTCTTGCCGTATTCCAGCTTGTTCACGTCGTCCTTGCCGGGGGTGAACTTCTGCGCCCCGCCATGGATGTGGCTTTCCACCATCACGCCAAAAATCTGCTGCGAACCGCCGGCCAGTTGGTCGGCGATGTCGCGTGCCACGTCCATCTGACGCTCGTGCTGCTTGCTGCTGTTGGCGTGGCTGCAGTCCACCATCAGCGTGGCCGGC
>CAZGDZ010000067.1:0-8577 GCA_964524855.1 uncultured Macromonas sp. | reverse complement strand
CCTGTACGAAGGCGAGACGCTGGGCGTGGTCGGCGAGTCCGGCTGCGGCAAGTCCACCACCGCCCGGCTGCTGATGCAGCTGATCGAACCCGACCGGGGCGAGATCGTGTTCGACGGGCAGACCGTGGGCGGTTCGGCCCTGCCGCTCAAGCAGTTCCGGCGCCAGACGCAGATGGTGTTCCAGGACAGCTACGCTTCGCTGAACCCACGCCTGACGATGGAGGATTCCATCGCCTTCGCGCCACAGGTGCACGGCGTGCCACGCCGCGAGGCGGTGGAGCGTGCCCGCGATCTGCTGGCCCGCGTCGGCCTGGAGCCTCGGCGTTTTGCCGAGCGCTATCCGCACGAGCTCTCGGGCGGGCAACGCCAACGCGTCAACATCGCTCGCGCATTGGCGTTGCAGTCGCGCCTCATCATCTTGGACGAAGCGGTGTCTGCGCTCGACAAGTCGGTGGAGGCGCAGGTGCTCAACCTGCTGTTGGATCTGAAAGACGAGTTCGGCCTGACCTACATCTTCATCAGCCACGACCTGAACGTGGTGCGCTACATGAGCGACCGGGTGATGGTGATGTACCTGGGCCAGGTGGCTGAAATCGGCGACAGCGAAACCCTGTTCGAACAGCCGGCTCACCCCTATACCCGCGCGTTGTTGTCGTCCATCCCATCCATGGACCCGGACCGCCGCACCGAGGTGCCGCCGCTGGCGGGTGATCCGCCCAACCCGATCAACCCACCCTCGGGTTGCCGCTTCCACACGCGGTGCGCCAACGCGCAGCCTGTGTGCTCACAGCGGATGCCAGTGCTCGCTCCCGCACCGGGCGGTCAAGTGGCCGCCTGCTGGATGCATGTGGCCGGTAGCGGCCACACCCAAGCCCCTCAATCCCCAGCCATTGCCCTGCCGGAGGCCGCATGAACCCGACCCCCTCTGACGACGCACCGTTTGTGGACGTGCGCAACCTGCGCGTGACCTTTACCGGCGGCAACAAGCCGGTGGAGGCGGTCAACGGCGTGGACCTGCAGGTGCGCCGTGGCGAAGTGGTGGCCCTGATCGGCGAATCGGGCTCCGGCAAAAGCGTGACCTTGCGCAGCTTGCTGCGCCTGCACCCTGAAAAGCGCACCCGCATCGAAGGGCAGGTGCAGGTGGGCGGGCAGGATGTGTTGGGCCTCGGTGCCAAGGCCCTGGCCAACTACCGCGGCAAGGTCGCGTCCATGATCTTCCAGGAGCCCCTGCTGGCGCTGGACCCGGTGTACCCAGTGGGCGCACAGATTGTGGAAGCGGTGCGCCGTCACGAGGCGGTGAGCGTCGATGAAGCGCGCCGCCGCGCCCTGCAGATGTTCGAACGGGTGCGCATCCCCAGCCCCGAGCGGCGGCTACAGGCTTACCCACATGAAATGTCGGGTGGCATGCGCCAGCGCGCCATGATCGCCTTGGCCCTGGCCTGCAAACCTCAGTTGCTGCTGGCTGACGAGCCCACCACCGCACTGGATGCGACGGTGCAGATCCAGATCCTGCTGCTGCTGCGCGAGTTGCAGCGCGAGCTGGGTTTATCCGTCGTGTTCGTGACCCACGACATTGGTGCAGCGGTGGAGGTGGCTGATCGCATCGCGGTCATGTACGCCGGGCGCATCGTGGAGGAGGGGCCTGCGGCCACTCTGCTGAGAGCACCTCGTCACCCCTACACCCTGGCGCTGCTGCGCAGCCGGGCCGACGGCGCCCTGGCCAAAGGCGGTCGCCTGGAGACGATCGCTGGTTCGCCCCCAGACCTGACGGCCCTACCGTCGGGGTGCGCCTTCGCCGACCGCTGCCCCATGGCCCAGGATGCCTGCAGACTCAGCCGTCCCGACGTCACTCGGCTGGATGCCGGCCACAGCGTGCGCTGCCTGCGGGTGCACGACACCGCCCCCGCCACCACCTGATACGCTTTAGCGCACCATGAACCTTCATACCGACGTTCTGCACGACCCGGCCCACGCCTTCATGCCGTATCCAGCGGTCCCGGTGCCCCATGCGCCCACGGGGCCTCTGGCCGGTTTGAGCTTTGGCGTGAAAGACCTGTTCCATGTGCGTGGCTACCCCACCAGCGGTGGGCAGCCCCTGCTGCTGGCCTTGCTTGGTGTGCAGGACCGCACTGCCTCGACCGTGCAGCGGTTGCTCGACGCAGGCGCCCGCTTTGCTGGCAAGACGGTGACCGACGAACTCGCGTTCTCGATGAACGGCCAGAACGCCCATTTCGGCTCGCCGCTCAACGGGGCAGTGCCTGAGCGCATCACCGGCGGCTCGTCGTCTGGCTCGGCATCGGCCGTGTCTCACCGGCTGTGCGACTTTGCACTGGGTTCCGACACCGGGGGCTCGGTGCGGGCACCGGCCAGCCATTGTGGTCTGGTCGGTTTGCGTCCCACTCATGGGCGCATCAGCCTGCAGGGTGCGTTGGATCTGGCTCCCAGCTTTGATTCTTGCGGATGGTTCACCCGTGACGTGCCCACCTTTGCCCGCGTGGCTGACGTGCTGCTGTCGCCCGACGCCGACCCGCTGCCCGAAACGGTGCGCCTGTTGCTGCCGACAGACCTCTGGAGCCAGGCCACACCCGTCGCAGCCAAGGCCCTGCTACCGGTACGCCGCCGGGTGGAGCAGGTGTTGGGCAAGACCCGTTCCGTGAACGTGGTGCTGGACGATATCGATGCCATGTACTGGCACTTCCGGCACATCCAAGGCCACGAAGCCTGGCAGGTGGACGGCGGGTTCATCCGCCGCTTTTGCCCGCCGCTGGGTCCGGGTGTGGCACAGCGCTTCGCCTGGAGCGCGGAGGTCAGCGATGCGCAGGCGGCCGAATCGCGGTCGTTCCGCGACCGCTTCCGCGCCCACCTGGCCGCCTTGCTGGGCCGCGACGGCGTGCTGGTGTTACCCACCATGCCCGACATCGCGCCGCTGGTGTCAGCGCCCGAATCCGGCCTCGAGGACTACCGCAACCGCGCGATCCGCCTGCTGTGTGTGGCGGGTCTGTCGGGTTTCCCGCAGCTCAGTCTGCCGTTGGGCCAGCGGGCTGGAGCGCCGCTGGGCCTGTCTTTGCTGGGTCCGGCAGGCAGCGATCGCAGTCTGGTTCAACTGGCCGAACGCCTGCACGCGGCATTTGGTCCGACAATGCAGCATCCCGCCTGACCGTTTTCTACCTGCCGATGAACGAGTCCCAGCCCTCCACCGCCGCCGACCGTGACGACGCCAACAGCCCCACCGCCACCGACCGGGTCTATGAAGCAGTCTATCGGGCGGTGATGGAGCACCGGCTGGAGCCGGGGCAGCGTCTGCGCGAGGAGGAAATGGCCACCGAGTTCGGTGTATCGCGCACCGTGGTGCGTCAAGCGCTGCAACGGCTTGCGCAGGACCAAGTCATCGAACTCATGCACAACCGGGGCGCGCGCGTGCCCCTGCCCAACCTGGACGACGCCCGCCACGTGTTCGAAGCCCGCCGCATGGTCGAATGCGAAGTCGCCCGCAAGCTGGGTGGCAAGCTGAGTGCAGCCCAGTTGAAAGAATTGCAGGGCCTTGCGCAGGCGGAGGCCGAGGCCGACCGCCGGGGCGACCGGGCCGACGCCATCCGCCTGTCGGGCGAATTTCACAACGCTTTGGCGCGCATGTATGGCAACCCGGTGTATGTGCGCATGCTCACCGGGCTCATGCCCACCACCTCGCTGTTGATGGCGCGCTTCAAGCGCCACGGCGGTCAGGTGTGCGTGTCGCACCGCCATGTGGATCTGATCTCTGCGCTGTTGCAGGGCAGCGGCCCCGCCGCCACAGAGATGCGCAAGCACCTGGCTGAGCTGGAGCAGTCCCTGACCGACAGCCCGCGTCCCGCACAGCGGCGCCTGCGCGACGCCTTTGCCGCCTACCGCGAACCCGAGGACTCCACCGCATGAACGCCGTGCCTGAATCTGCCGCCCCTTCCACCGATGTCATCACCAGCCTGCGCATCAACCGCGAGCGCCTGTGGAACAGCCTCATGGAGTTGGCCCAGATCGGCGCCACACCCAAGGGAGGCGTGTGCCGCCTCGCGCTGACCGACCTGGACCGACAGGGCCGCGACCTCGTCACCCGATGGGCGCACGAGGCCGGCATGGGCGTGACCATCGACAAGATTGGCAACGTCTTTATGCGCCGCCCGGGGCGAAACAACCATTTGCCGCCCATCATGACCGGTAGCCACATCGACACCCAGCCTACGGGGGGCAAGTTCGACGGCAACTACGGAGTCCTGGCCGGGCTGGAGGTGGTGCGCACCCTCAATGACCACGGCATTGAAACCGAAGCCCCGATCGAAGTCGCCTTCTGGACCAACGAAGAGGGTTCGCGCTTCGTGCCGGTGATGATGGGCTCGGGTGTGTTCGCCCAGGCCTTCACGCTGGAGCACGCCTACGCCGCGACCGATGTGGATGGCAAGACGGTGAAGGGCGAACTGGCGCGCATCGGCTACATCGGCGACGAGGAGCCGGGCGAGCATCCCATCGGCGCCTACTTCGAAGCCCACATCGAACAAGGCCCGGTGCTGGAGGATGCCGACGTCACCATCGGCGTGGTGCACGGCGTGCTGGGCATTCGGTGGTTCGACTGCACCGTCACCGGCATGGAGGCGCACGCTGGCCCCACGCCCATGGCCCTTCGCCAGGACGCGTTGCAGGTGGCCACCCGATTGATGCAGGAGGTGGTGGCCGCTGCCCACCGCCATCCGCCACACGGGCGTGGCACCGTCGGTATGGTGCAGGTGCACCCCAACAGCCGCAACGTCATCCCCGGTCGGGTCAAGTTCAGCATTGACCTGCGCAACAGCACCGACGCGCTGGTGGACCAGATGGCGGCCGAAGTCAAGGCTTTGGCCGCCAAACTGCAGGCCGAGACGGGGCTGAATATCCAGATCGATCTCGTGTCCAGTTACCCAGCCCAAACCTTCCACCCGGACTGTGTGGACGCCGTCGCTCGAGCCGCGCAGGCGCTGGGCTACAGCCACATGCCCGCCGTGTCGGGCGCAGGGCATGACGCGATTTATACCGCGAGGTTGGCACCCAGCGGGATGATCTTCATTCCTTGCAAGGACGGCATCAGCCACAACGAGATTGAAGATGCTCAGCCCGAGCACGTGGCGGCCG
Source organism: uncultured Macromonas sp. (assembly GCA_964524855.1). Classification (GTDB taxonomy): domain Bacteria; phylum Pseudomonadota; class Gammaproteobacteria; order Burkholderiales; family Burkholderiaceae_C; genus CAZGDZ01. The sequence continues at coordinate 3,441 of CAZGDZ010000067.1, read as the reverse complement.
GCTGCAACGTCTTGCTGCACGCCATGTTGGAGCGTGCAGGATGGGCCCGTTGACCATCAATGCTTGATTTGCGAACGATTCTCATTTAATATCGGTTCCAGCCCAGTCCCCTGGAGATGGAACCATGAACATTGAGCTTGAACCCCGCGACGACGAATACGTGATGCCGTGTGCCGAGGCCATGCTGGCCGGCACCCTGGCCTTGCTGACTGGCCACGCCGAATGCGATTGCCCGCGCCAGCGTGAACTGATGGCACGCAAGGTGCGCTCCAACCTGTTTTTTCTGGCGCAGCACCCGGGTTTGTCGCCCGAATTCCGCACCGTGGCACAGCGCATGCAAGGCCACTGGGAACGGATGATCGAGCCGCGCCAAGCTGTGTGGCACGCGCCCGCCGTCCTCGTGCAGTGAAGCGAAAGCCCCGCGCATGTGCATGACCCGCAAGCCCACCGCCGTGCTGCCTTGGCCTGCGGTCGCCAGTGCGGCGACCGAACCCGTGGCAGTTCAAATCCCCGATCACGTCACGCCCACGGTGGAGCGCCAGCGCCGGCGCCGTTTGTGGGAGCTGAGCCCGCATGCCGCCTGCCCGGTGCTGGGCGTGTGCGTGCCCCTGCCACTGCTGCGCCAGCTCATGGGCAAGGCCAAGCTGGACACCGCCCAGCGCACCGACTACGACCTGCACACCATCGCCGTGGCCGAATGCCGGCGCCGTTCCCCGCTGGCCGAGACGGTGCACAAGGCGCTGGACGAACGCTTCGCGTTGGCGCTGCGCCAGGTGCGCGCCCTCAAAGGCAGCGAAGCGCTGAAAGCCCATTGGGTGGTCGCCGTGGAGCGCCCTGATTGGGCGGGCGACCTGTGGGCCTTGCTGACCCATGCGGACATGACCTCGGCACTGGAATACGAGGTGCTGGGCCAGGTGCACATGCTGCAGCACCAGGTGGGCATGGTGGTGCGCCTGGAGCAGCGCAAAGTGGACGACTTGCGCAGCGACCACCGCCAGTGGCGCCAGGAACGGGAGGCGGCCCAACAACGGCTGCAAGACCAGACCCGCGAGTGGGGTACCCGGCTGGAGGCCAAAGACCAGGCCCTGATGCGCTTGCGTGCCGACTTGGTTCGCCAAGTCAGCCTGACGGCAGACGCCCAGCAGGCACTGCAAGAACTGCGGCTGCAAGTTCCCGAGCTGGAGGTGCGGGAACGGCTGGCGCAGCACAGCACCGCGTTGCAGGCGCAAGTAAAGGCGCTGCAAGCCACGGTGCGGCAGTTGCGCCGCGAGGCTGCCCAGCGGGCCACGGCCCAAGCGGCTCCCATCGCCACGGAGGAAGCGGGTGGCCGCTGGGCGCCACCCACAGCACCAGACGCGGCCAGCGCCCCGTGCCAGTGGATGGTGGCGCCCGCGTCCAGTGCCGTTCCGCTGCAATCGCGCCGGGTGTTGTGCATCGGTGGCCGGCCAGCGCACGTGCCGGCCTACCGTTCGCTGGTCGAATCGCGCGGCGCCGCCTTCTTGCACCACGACGGCGGGCAAGAGGACAGCCTGACCCAACTGCCCGCCAACCTGGCCGCAGCCGATCTGGTGATTTGCCAGGTGGGTTGCATCAGCCACAACGCCTACTGGCGGGTCAAAGAGCATTGCAAACGCACCGGCACCCCCTGTGCGTTCGTGGAAAGCCCCAGCCGCTCCGCGCTGGAGCGTGCGCTGGAAGCCATCGCCACTGCATCTTTGCCCGAGGTGCCCGCCACCGATTGAACTTGCGGCGATACTTGCCCACCTATGAATCTGTCGTGGATGCGTCGGGCCCGCCCTCAGGAGCCCGGAAGAGTGGTGGGCACGTTGGCACTGGCCGCTGTGGCGGCGGTGGCCTGCGTCTGGTGGGGCACGCCCATTCCCTGGATGATCGGCCCGCTGTTGGTCACCGCCGTGGTGTCGCTGGCGGGCGCGCCCACCCGCAGCCATCCGCCTTTGCGCAACGCGGGGCAATGGATCGTGGGCACCGCGTTGGGGTTGTACTTCACGCCGCAGGTGGCGGCACTCATCGGGCAGTTGTGGTGGGCCTTGGTGCTGGGGGTGTTGTGGGCGCTCTGGCTGGGCTGGCTCATGGCGCGCTGGATGGTCTGGTTCAACGCCCAACGGCTGGGTTTGCCACCCGAGCAGATGCGCAGCACCGCCTACTTCGCCAGCGCCATTGGGGGCGCGTCCGAAATGACGCTGCTGGCCGACCGCTGGGGCGCGCGGGCCGATCTGGTGGCCGCCGCGCACAGCCTGCGGGTCTTGCTGGTGACGCTGTCCATCCCCTTTGCCATCCAGTTCTGGGGCGTGAATGGGCTGGACGCCGCGTCGCTGGACCGCCCACTCATCGCCCCCGCCATGGGGCTGTGGCTGGCGCTGGCCACGGGCGCCGGGGCTTGGGTGTTTTTCCGCCTGCGCCGGGCCAACCCCTGGTTCATGGGCGCCTTGCTGGTCAGTTTGGCGTGGAGCGTGAGCGGTGGCTTGCAGGCCAGCTTGCCCACCTGGCTCACCAACGCGGCCCAGTTGTGCATTGGCGTCAGCCTGGGGGTGCGGTTTCGACCGGCGTTTTTGCACACCGCGCCGCGTTGGCTGGGCTCGGTGGTCCTGGGCACACTGGGCTTGATGGTGGCGTGCACCGCCCTGGCCTGGGTGTTGGCGCACTTCACCGGCCAGCACTTGGCCACGCTGGTCCTGGCCACCGCGCCCGGCGGCATTGCCGAAATGGCCATCACCGCCAAAGTGCTGGCGCTGGGCGTGCCGGTGGTGACGGCCTTCCAGGCTACCCGTCTGGTGGCGGTGCTGTTGCTGGTGGGGCCGATCTACCGCTGGGGCTACATGCGATAGCCCACCGCTATCCCGCGCTTGCAAAGATTGAAATTCACAAAGCGGTCCGCCTTCACTACAGTAGAGCCATTCCTGCTTCGGGAGTGAGCCATGAAAACCCTGTCCGTCCGTGTCTACTGGCGCCCCGCCTGGCGTTCGCACCGTGCGTACTGGCTGCACGGCCTGTCGCAGTTGGCGCAGGTGTTCTGAGTAAGATCAGCCGCAGGCACCCTGCCTTTTGTTTTCAGTTATCCGGAGAGCCCATGGCCAAAAAAATCACCGCCCCCGCCAAATCCGTCAAGATGGACATCGGCATCAGCGACAAAGACCGCGCCGCCATCGCACAGGGCCTGAGCCGCCTGCTGGCCGACACCTACACCCTGTACCTGACGACGCACAATTTCCACTGGAACGTCACCGGTCCGATGTTCAACAGCCTGCACACCATGTTCATGGGGCAGTACACCGAGCTGTGGAACGCGGTGGACCCGATCGCCGAGCGCATCCGCGCCTTGGGCCATGTGGCGCCGGGCTCTTACGCGCAGTACGGCAAACTCAGCTCTCTGCCCGACGCACCGGCCGAGCCACCGAAGGCGCTGGAGATGGTGCGCATCCT
>CAZGDZ010000066.1:0-8830 GCA_964524855.1 uncultured Macromonas sp. | reverse complement strand
GCCCCAGCTACCAGGCCATCCTGGCGCAACCGGCCGGCACCGTTCGCGGCCAGATCCGCCTGACCGAACAGGGCGAGGTCATCGGCTCCAAGTACGCCAACCCCGACATCGGCCGGCGCAACCTGGAAACCCTGGTGGCCGCCACACTGGAAGCCACGCTGCTGCCACCAGCCAAGCCGGTGCCCACCAAGTACCTGGACGCGGCGGCCGAGCTGTCGCAGGCCAGCATGGACGCCTACCGCGCCCTGGTCTACGAAACCCCGGGCTTCACCGACTACTTCTTCAGCGCCACGCCCATCCGCGAAATCGCCGAACTCAACATCGGCTCGCGCCCGGCGTCGCGCAAGGCCACACAACGCATCGAAGACCTGCGCGCCATTCCCTGGGGCTTCAGTTGGGGCCAGTGCCGCCTGACGCTGCCGGGCTGGTATGGCTTCGGCAGCGCGGTGGCGCAGATGCAGGCCCGCCTGGGCGAGGACGCGGCACTCAAGCTGCTGCAGCAGATGCACAAGAAGTGGCCTTTCTTCAGCACCCTGCTGTCCAACCTGGACATGGTGCTGGCCAAGAGCGACCTGTCGCTGGGCCGGCGCTACGCCGACCTGGTGCCCGACGCCAAGCTGCGCAAGAAGGTGTTTGCCGCCATCGAAGCCGAATGGCAGCGCACGCAGGACGCCCTGACGCTGATCACCGGCGCTGAGGAACGGCTGGCCAACAACAGGGCACTGGCGCGCTCCATCGCGCACCGCTTCCCCTACATCGACCCGTTGCACCACCTGCAGGTGGAACTCATCGGGCGCTACCGCGCCGGCAGCGACGCCGAGAAGGTCAAGCGCGGCATCCACATCTCCATCAACGGCATCGCGGCGGGGCTGCGCAATACCGGTTGACCGTTCTGTCCCCTGCCAGGAGTGGCCCATGCTCGACCGGATTCAAGCCTCAATGTCCACGCTGCCCACCGCCGAGCAGCGGGTCGCCAAACTGGTGCTGAAAGACCCTCGGCGCTTCGCCTCGTTGCCCGTGGGTGACCTGGCGCAGATGTCGCACGTCAGCAAGCCGACCGTGCTGCGCTTCTGCCGCAGCATGGGCTACGACGGCCTGACCGACTTCAAGCTCAAGCTGGCGGGCACCATCAGCGAAGGGGTGCCTTACATCCACCGCAGCGTGGACGCCGCCGACAAGGTGCCCGACGTGGCGGTGAAGGTGATCGACAACGCGGTGGCGGCCTTCTTGAAATACCGCAACGAACTGTCCAGCCTGTCCATCGGCAAAGCGGTGGACGCGTTGCAGCACGCTTACGAAAACCAGGGTCGCATCGAAATCTACGGCGTCGGCAACTCGGGCGTGGTGGCCATGGACGCGCAGCACAAGTTCTTCCGCCTCGGCGTCACCACCCTGGCCTACAGCGACGGGCACATGCAGGTCATGAGCGCGGCGCTGCTCAAGCCGGGCGATGTGGCGCTCATCATTTCCAACTCGGGGCGCACCCGCGACCTGATCGACGCCACCGACATCGCGCGCAAGCACGGTGCCACCACCATCGCCATCACCGCCACCCGCAGTCCGCTGGCGCTCACCGCAGACATCCACCTCGCGGCCGACCACACCGAACGCTACGACCAGGACATTCCCATGACATCGCGGCTGGTGCACCTGCTGATGATCGACATCCTGGCCACCTGTTTGGCGCTGCGCATTGGCACCTCGACCTTGCAGCCCCTGCTCAAGGAAATGAAGTCCAACCTGCAGAACAAACGCTACGCCTGAAACGCCTGGCTGACGGGCTTATGCACAAAATCGGGGCGCCGGGGCAGACTTCATGCCGACCGCATCAACCGGCCCCTCTTTGCCGCTCAATGTGCGCAAGTCATTGATTTACAAGACCTGTCATCCGGTGCGCAATTCTTGAGCAAACCAGTCGAAGCCTTGAAAAACAAGCCTTTGGCGCCGGTCTCCAGGGGTTTTCAACAAAGTTATCCACAGAACCTCTGGACAGGTGCGAAAAGCCTTGGTGGCTCAAGCACTTAGACCGGTTTGTGCAGCCAAAACCGCACACACCAAGGGGTGGCGGCGTCAGGCCAGAGCCTGAGCCATCCAGCGGCAAAGCACCGAATCGGGGTCGCGCCAATCGTCCAGCACCGACATGTGGTGCGCGCCCGGCAGGGCCTGGCGCTCCACCGGCGCACCCTGCGTCTGCAACAGGTCGGCAAAGGTGCAGGACTGGCGCTCGAACTCGGCCGACTCCAGCCCGCCCCAGGCCACCAACACCTGCGCTCCCACCGGGCGCAACTGGTGCACCGGCGACTGCCGCCGCACCGTGGCTTCGGTCAGTTGCAATTCGGGCTGCAGGTAGCTCCAACGCAAAGGCTCCAAATCGAACAACCCACTGATGGGCACCGCCGCTTTGACCAGGTCGTCGGGCAAGCCGTAATCGGCCGCCCAGGGCGTCAACAGCGACATCGCCGTCAGGTGCCCGCCAGCCGAATGCCCAGCCACCAAAAGGCGCTGGGGATCGCCGCCGTATTCCGCAATGTGCCGGTACACCCAGGCCACGCTGGCGCGGGCCTGACGCACGATTTCATCGAGTAGCACCCAGGGACACAGGGCGTAGTCCACCACCACCGTGGTGAAGCCCAACGCACGCGGCCCTTCGGCCACGAAGCTGTAATCGGCGGCCGCCCCCCTGCGCCAATAGCCACCGTGCAAAAACACCACCACAGGCGCGCCGGGCTGCTCGGCCGGAAAAATGTCCAGCGTCTCGGCCAGCGTCGGGCCGTAAGGCACTTTCAAGTGACAGGGCAAGGTCTCGCGGGTGCGGGCCGACATCGTCTGGCACTGCACCATCAGGGCGCCGAAATCGGGGATGGAGGCGCCCGCGTTGTACTGCGCGTCAATCTCGGTTTGCTGAGTGAATTGGCGGTACAGGGTGTTCATGACCGGTCACGCCGCCCGCTTGAACACCGACAGGAACGCCCCCGCCACCACGAACAAACCGCCAAACACCCGGTTCATGGCGCGCATGTGGGCGGGTGACTTCAAGGCAGACAGCACCCGGGCCGCCAGCGCGGTGTAGCCCGCCATCACCACCAGGTCGGTGAAGCCCAGCGTCAGGCCAATCACCAAGTATTGCAGCGCCAACGGTTGCGCCAGGTCCAGAAACTGGGGCACCACGGCCAGCAGAAACACCGTGCCTTTGGGGTTAACCGCGTTGACCATCACCCCCTTGAGCAGCATGGTGCGGACCGGCACCAGCGCCGCACCGTCACCCACCGCAGCCACTGGTCGCGCGGGGGCCCGCCATTGTTGAATGCCCAGCCACACCAGGTAGGCCACCCCCAACCACTTCACCACCTGAAACGCGGTGGCCGAGGTGGCCACCAGCGCGCCCAGCCCCACACCCACCACCACCAGCTGCAGCCAAATGCCCAGCACCAACCCCAGGGTGGTGATGTAGCCACGCTTGAAACCGTGGTTCAGGCCGGCGCTCATGGCCGCCACCGCGCCCGCACCGGGTGAAATGCTGATGGCCCAAGATGCCGCGAAAAACGCCAGCCAGGTGGACAACTCCATGATCCGTCCTCGTTGTTGCACAGACCCCACCGGGGCCCCAACTGAACATTGTCACACGCCAGCCGGCGCCTTGCATTACTGGGGTTGCAGGCGCAACACGCGCCCGTCGTCATCGTCCGTCAACACGTACAGCAAACCCTCCGGGCCTTCGCGCACATCCCGAATGCGCTCGCGCACCTCGGTCAGCAAGCGCTCCTCGCGCACCACCTTCCCATCGCGCAGCTCCAGCCTCGCCAGGTAGCGAAACTTCAACGAGCCCACGAACAGGCTACCTTGCCACGACGGGCCGTAGCGGTCACTGCGCAAAAACACCATGCCCGACGGTGCGATCGACGGCGTCCACTGGTGCAGGGGCTGCTCCATCCCGGCCTGGGCCGTCAAGCCAGCGCCGATGCGCCCGCCACCGTATTGCTCACCGTAGGTGATGACCGGCCAGCCGTAGTTGCGCCCCGCTTGCGGCAGGTTGATCTCGTCGCCGCCTTGCGGGCCGTGCTCGTGCGTCCACAAGCGGTTGTCCAGCCCCCACGTGGCACCTTGCGGGTTGCGGTGGCCCCAGCTCCAGATTTCGGGCAAGGCCCCCGCACGGCCCACCAGGGGGTTGTCCGGCGGCACCGTCCCGTCCTTGCGCAGGCGCACCACCTTGCCGTGGTGGTTGTCCAGGGTTTGCGCGTCAGCCATGCGGTGCCCCCGATCGCCCAAGGTCAGGAACAGGTGTCCGTCGGGCGACTCCACAATGCGGCAACCAAAATGCTGCCGGCTCGACACTTTCGGTGCTTGCCGGAACAGCACCTGCACCTGCTCCAGCCGGCGCGCGTCTACCGACAACTGGCCCACCGCCAGCGCGGTGGAATTGCCATTCCCATCCGCCGATGGTTCCGAATAGCACAGGTACACCTTGCGGTTGCGGGCGAAGTCACTGTCGGTCACCACGTCCAGCAGGCCTCCTTGCCCGATCGCGGCCACGGCAGGCACTCCCGCCACCGGGGGGCTCAAGCGCCCATCGCGCTCCACCACCCGCAGGCGCCCCGGGCGCTCCGTCACCAACAGGCGGCCCGCATCGGCAAAGGCCAAGGCCCACGGATGCTCCAAGCCCTGGGCCACCACCTCCACCCGAGGGGGCTTGGACACCGCTGCGGGTTGGGCCCATGCGCGGTCGGCCCACAACGCGGCGCCCAGCACCAGCGCACCGCCCCACCACAGGCCCCACGGGCGCCCGGGTGCTTGTTCATTCAACATCGGCATCGTAACTCCTGCAGTTTGTTACCCCATGGAGGGCAGATGTGCTTTAAAGTTCAGTTGTAGCAGACTGGACGTCGTTGAAACCACCACCATGCCAGCACACACGAACCGCCAGCCTAGGGGTTTTCGCACCGAACTGACCGTGTGGTTCGGCGGCTTGGCGGTGTTCGTCCTGCTGTGTGCAGGCTACTACCTGGGCCGGCTGGCCACCCACGATCTGGTGCAGCTGCAAGGCGAAAAGCTGTACGGCCTGTCGCGGGCCACGGCCAACCAGCTGGGCAACAGCTTGCAAGAGCGGGAACAGGAAATCTGGCAGCTCAGCCAGGCACCCCACTTCACCCGGGGCGACTTCAGCCACCCCGATGTGTACCAATCGCTCCAACGGCGTCTGCAAGCGCGCTCGGAATACGCCTGGCTCGGCGTCACAGACCCGCTCGGTACCGTCCTGCGGGGCACCGGCGGCCTGCTGGAAGGCGCTGACGTGTCCGGTCGCACTTGGCACCTCGCCGGGCGCCACGGGCTGTTCGTGGGCGATGTGCACGAGGCCGTCTTGCTGGCCCAGCTCATCCCGCAGGCGGCGCCCGATGGCGAGAGCTTGCGCTTCATCGACTTCGCCGCCCCCGTGCGCAACCCGAAAGGCGAGTTGCTGGGTGTGCTCGCTTCGCACGTCTATTGGGACTGGGTCACCCAGGTCGCCCAGCGCCCACTCCAAGGCCACGCGCTGGGGGCGGGTGTTGAATTGCTGATCCTCGACCGCGACTCGCGGGTGATTTACCCACATGCACAGTCAACGCTGCAAGCCGACCCGTCGTGGCAAACCAAGGATCGGCCGGCCATGGTGGACTGGCCGGACGGGCAACGCTACCTCACCAGCGTGGTGCCGGTACCGCCCACCGCCAGCACCCAGTTGGGCTGGCAGATCGTGCTGCGCCAACCGGCGGCTGTTGCGGCCGGCCCTGCCAACGAACTGCGCAACCAATTGATCGGACTGGGCGCCGGGGCCGCCGCCTTGTTCGCTTGGCTGGCTTACCGCATTGCGCGGCGCATCAGCCGCCCGCTGGAACAGCTGACCCGCACCGTACAGAGCGTTGAAGCGGGCGAACGCGCGCCAGTGTTTCCGCAAAACGCCGACATCCGCGAAATCGCCCACCTGAGCCAGTCGCTCGACGCCATGACCCAAAACCTGCTGCGCCACGAAGGCGAACTGGAACGCCAGAACGCCGAACTGGAACAGCGGGTGGCCGAACGCACCGAAGCGTTGCGCGCCGCCAACGAAGAACTGGCCCGCCACGCCACCATCGACGCCCTCACGGCGGTGGCCAACCGGCGCCGGTTCGAGGAACGCTTGCGCGAGGCGTGGCTGCTTTACCAACGGTCCCAGCGCACTTATGCGCTGATGCTGCTGGACATCGACCACTTCAAGGCTGTGAACGACACCCACGGCCACCAAGGCGGCGACGTGGCGCTGCAGTACTTTGCCGCGCTGCTGCAAAGCAATGTGCGCGCCACCGACTTCGTGGCCCGCTACGGTGGCGAAGAATTCGTGGTGCTGCTGCCCGACACGCCCGACGCCGAAAGCGCCCTGCGCGTGGCCGAGAAGATCCGCCAAGCGGTGGACTTGGCGCCCTTTCCGGTGGTGCAGCACCTCACCGTCAGCATCGGTCTGAGCCTGTGCCAGGACGCAGACAACGGGCCCCAAGACGGCGTCGAACGGGCCGACCGAGCGCTGTACCAGGCCAAGCGCGGTGGGCGCAATCGGGCGGTGCTCAGCTAGCGGCGGCCAACGCCAGTGGCTTGTGGCTGCGACGCAAAGCCACAGCGTCGGGCATGGCGGTGGTGGTGGTGCTGTGGTCAATGCGGAACACCTGCACCGTTTCTGTGGTGCCTTGTGCCAACCCGTCCAAAGCCTGGGCCGAAGCCGCCACCTGCTCCACCAGCGCGGCATTCTGCTGGGTAATCGTGTCCAGTTGCGCCACAGCTGCATTGACCTGGGAAATTCCGGTCAACTGCTCATTGGACGCATGGCTGATTTCGCTCACGATGGTGCTCATCCGGTCCACGCCCTCCACCGCCTCGGCCATGGTGGACTGGGCCACCTCGGTGCGCTGGTGGCCTAGCGCCACCTTGGACGCCGAATCTTCGATCAACTGCTTGATTTCCTTGGCCGCCGTGGAAGTCCGTTGTGCCAAGGCGCGAACCTCCGCCGCCACCACCGCAAAACCACGGCCTTGCTCCCCGGCTCGGGCGGCCTCCACCGCCGCGTTCAGCGCCAGAATGTTGGTCTGAAAAGCAATGCTGTCGATCACCTGAGTGATCTCACTGATGCGCCCCGAGGACTGCTGAATGTCGCGCATCGTCTGCCCCAACTCCTCCACCGCAGCGCGGCTGCGCCCAGCCACACCGCTGACCGCTTGCGCCAACTCGCTGGCCTGGCGGGCCGCTTCGGCACTGTTGCGCACCGTCCCGGTGATTTCTTCCATGGACGCAGCGGTTTGCTCCAGATTGCTCGCCTGGGCCTCGGTGCGTTGCGACAAGTCCATGTTGCCGCCCACAATCTCGCGGGTGGCATGCCGCATGTCCACACTCTGGTCTCGGGCATCCCGCACAATCGATTGAAGGTTCACCGTCAGCTGGCTCAAGGCTGTTTGCAAGGCACCAAACTCGTCGCTGCGGGTCACCGCCACCGTTTCGGTCAAGTCACCAGCCGCCATGCGGTTTGCTGCCCCCACCAGTCCACCCAAGGGTTTCACGGCCGAAACCACCAAATAGCGCCAAACACCCAGAATCATCAGGACATCCACCGCCAACACCGCCCAACTGCGCCCGGGCAGCGAGGCCGGCAGCGACATGGCCACCAATTGACTGACAACCAGCACCCCCACCAAGGCCAGCAAGAACTTGGTGGGCATGCCCAAGCGCAACCATTCCCCCACCCGGCCGGCCATGGTTTGCTTGAGCAGGCGCCCGCCGCGCAACACATGCACCAAGCGCCCGGCCGCTTTTTCGTCCCGCATGGTGGCGTACAACTGCTCGGCAGCCTGAATCTGCGCTGGCGTTGCTTCGGTGCGTACCGACATGTAGCCCACCGGCTGCCCGTTCTGAACCAGGGGCGTGGCGTTGGCCATCACCCAGTAGTAGTCCCCATTCTTGCGCCGGTTTTTCACCGGGGCCGACCAGGGCAAGCCCGCCTCGATGGTGGCCCACATATCCCGAAACGCCTCCTCAGGCATGTCGGGGTGGCGAATCATGTTGTGGGGCTGGCCCAGCAACTCGTCTTTGACGTAGCCGCTGACTTCCACAAACGCCTCGTTGCAGTAAATGATGCGCCCCTTGGTATCGGTGGTGGACACCAGGGTCTTGCCTTTGGGAAATGGGTAAGCGTTGGATGTGACTGGCAGGTTTTGACGCATGACAACAGCCCTCAATCGACAAATATGAAATTATTGGATTGTTTTTTGAACATATCACATGGCGTCGGTTTTGGAACTCATCTGCGGCCTACCCAACCCCGTACCGTTCAACCATTCTGTTCCAGATCAAGCTTTGGCACAAGCGTCCTCCAGCGAGAGGAACTTTCGATTAGCACTCCCATCTGATGAGTGCTAATATACGAATGCCCACAAGGCACTTGCAGGAGAGAGGACCGACCATGACCGCCATCACGCACACCTATTCGCTGGCCCCCGCCGCTCAAGGATGGGGCAGCACGGCAGTGGCCTTGCCCCCGCTGGGCCATCTGGACGCCTACATCTCGGCCGTCAACCGCATGCCCATGCTGACGGCGGACGAAGAGCGCGATTTCGCCCAGCGCCTGCAGCAACACAACGACCTCGACGCCGCCGGCAAGCTGGTGATGTCGCACCTGCGGGTGGTGGTGTCGGTGTCGCGCCAGTACCTGGGCTACGGCCTGCCCCACGCCGACCTGATCCAGGAAGGCAACGTGGGGCTGATGAAAGCCGTCAAGCGCTTCGACCCCGGCCAGGGCGTGCGCCTGGTCAGCTACGCCCTGCACTGGATCAAGGCC
>CAZGDZ010000065.1:0-8888 GCA_964524855.1 uncultured Macromonas sp. | reverse complement strand
GCTGCGCCGGACACGGGCATCGTGTTTCGCCGGGTGGATTTGCCCGAGCCGGTGGACATTCCGGTCAGCGCCTCAGCGGTGACCGACACCCGGCTTGCATCCACGATTGCCAATGGTGGCGCCAAAGTGCACACCATTGAGCACCTGATGAGTGCCTGCGCGGGCCTGGGCATCGACAACCTGATCGTGGACATCACTGCCGAGGAAGTGCCCATCCTCGACGGCTCGGCCGCGTCGTTCGTGTACCTGCTGCAAAGCGCTGGGATTGAACTGCAGAAGGTGCCCAAGCGCTTCATCCGCATCCTCAAGCCGGTGGAGGTGCGCGAGGGCGAAGGGCGCCAGCTCAAGTGGGCGCGGCTGGACCCGTACCACGGCTACAAGCTCAGCTTCGAGATCGAGTTCGACCACCCGGCGGTGAACGCCACCGGCCAACGGGTTGAATTTGACTTGGGGCAAGGCCAGTACGCGCGCGAAATTGCCCGCGCCCGCACCTTTGGTTTCACCCGCGATGTCGAAATGATGCGTTCGCACGGCCTGGCGCTGGGTGGGGGGCTGGACAACGCCATCGTGCTGGACGATGTGAAGGTGCTCAACGCCGACGGCCTGCGCTACGCCGACGAGTTCGCCAAGCACAAGATCCTCGACGCGATGGGCGACCTCTACATTGTAGGCAAGCCGCTGCTGGCCGCCTACAGCGCCTACCGCAGCGGCCACGCCATGAACAACCAGTTGCTGCGTGCCTTGCTGGCGCAGCCCGACAGCTACGACATCGTCACCTTCGAGCAGGACAGCCGCGCGCCCAAGGGCTTTGCGCAACTGGCCCTGGCCTGGTGATGCGAACCACAGGGCGGCCGACGTGTTGATCTTCCGCTTCCTGATGTTCGCACTGCTGGGCGTGTCGGTGCTGTGTTTTGCGTTTTACATCGCCACCGGGCAGGCGCACTTCCGGCACTGGGGTCTGGTCATCCTGAAATGGACGGTGGTGGCCGCGCTGGTGTTCTTCGGTGTGCTGATCCTGAGTCGGATCGCCTGACCACTCTGGTTCAGTAGCTGCGGCCGCCCTTGTACGCGGCGTGGGTGCGCGCTTGCAGTTTGCTCACCTGATTGATGGCTGCCGTGGTGCGGGCCACCTGCGCGTGGGTGATGCACAGGCCCAGCGCGTCGGCGGCGTCCTTGCCGGGCAGGCCGGGCAGGTCCAGCAGGCGGCGCACCATTTCCTGCACCTGGTCTTTGTGCGCCTTGCCGTGGCCGGTCACGGCTTTTTTCAGTTGCAGCGCGGTGTACTCGGCCACCGTCAGGCCGTTGGCCACCAGGGCGGTCAGGCAGCAGCCACGCGCCTGGCCCAGCATCAATGTGGCCTGTGGGTTCACGTTCACAAACACGATCTCGCAGGCCGCCACGTCCGGCTGGTAGCGTTGCACCACCTCCGAAATGCCTTCAAAAATCACCCCCAACCGCTGCGGCAGCAAAGCACCTTCGGCCGGGCTGGTGCGGATGGTGCCGCTGGCCACGTAGGCCATGCGCGGGCCGTCGGCGTCGATCACCCCGAAGCCGGTGGCTTGCAAGCCGGGGTCGATGCCGAGGATGCGCACCGTCATGCCCAGCCTTTCATGGCAGTTGCACCCCACCCATGCGGGCGGCGATGGTGTTGGCCCGGCCCGCCAGGTAGCTGGAGTTGGGGCGCTTCTCGTAGCGCTTGGGGGCGGGCAGCATCACCGCCAGGCGGGCGGCTTCGTAGTGGCTCAACTGGCGGGCCGATTTACCGAAGTAGCGCCGCGCCGCCGCTTCCACGCCAAACACCCCTTCGCCCCATTCCACGCTGTTGAGGTAGATCTCCAGGATGCGCTGCTTGTCCAGCAGCAGTTCCAGCAGATGGGCCAGAACCAGCTCCTGGCCTTTGCGCAACAGGTTGCGTTCGCCCGAGAGCAACAGGTTCTTGGCCAACTGCTGGGTGATGGTCGAGCCGCCCACCACTTTGGGAGGCCGAACTTGACTGGGGTCTTTGGCTCGGGCTGCCTGCTTCTCGGCCTGTTGTGCGCGCTTTGCGTTTTTTTCCCAGGCCGATTCCAGTGCGTCCCAGTCCACCCCGTCGTGGTCAGTGAAGCTGCCATCTTCCGAGGCGATCACCGCGCGTTTGATCGAGGGGGACATTTGTTCGTAGGGCACCCAGGTTTGCGACCAGGTCCATTTGGGGGCTTCGGTGGCCACACGCCAGGCCTCGGATCGCTGGAATGCGGTGCTCTGCGGGTCCACCACGACCATCAGGGCGATGCGGGCCACGAAGAAGAGTTGCAGGGCCATGCCTGCCGCCACACACCACAAGGCCCATCGGCCGATCCAGCGCCACCACTTCGTCATCACTGTGCGCTCATCTGGGTTCGCAGGGTTTCGTCGCGGGTGAAGCGGAACCTCGACACCACCACAATCTGGTCGGCGCGCCGCCGCATGTCGTTGTTGAAACGTCCAAACGACAGGCTGCGCACGATCGCCTGCGCCCGCGTGTCCAGCACCGCTTGGCCGGAGCCTTGCACCACTTCGGTCTCCAGCACCTTGCCATCGTGGTTGACGGTGATCACCATCGTCAACTCGCCGTACAGCTTGCGGCCGCCCACTTCGGGGAAGTTGGCGGTGCCACGGTCTTCGATCTTGCGGCGCAACTCGTCGTAGTACAGGGCGTAAACCTCTTCGCGGGTGGCTGGGCTGATGTAACGCTTGCGCGGCCGCGCGTTTTCTTCATTGATGCGCTTTTCGATCTCGGCCAGGATTTTGACCAGCGCCTGCCGCTTCTGTTCGCGCTCCAGCGCTTCGGGGCTGAGGTCCAGCTTTTCGTCCGGCAGCGGCAACTGCGCCAGTTCGCGGCGCAACTGGGCCAGCAACCGGTTTTGCTGCTCCTTCATCGCTTCAATGCGGCGCTCTTCTTCCTCCAGCGACTCGCCCAAGCGGGCCTGGGGCGCAGGTGGTAGCGGCGAGGTGGCGCGACCCCGTTCCACATCGCCACCCCCGGCCAGATTGGCCTGCGCGATCGCCTGGGCTTTGTCCGGTGCCTCGTCGCTGCGGGCGTTGACCAGGATCACCTCCAGCGGCGTGTCCTGGAACACACGGTTGAAACGCTCCGGGTCCACAAAGCGCACCGTCAGCAGGGCGGCGTGCGCCAGCACCGAGATGGCCAACGCCATCTGCAAGGTGGTGAGGGATCGGAGCAGCTTCACAGCCAGCGATTATCCCGGCAGTTGGCCCTGGCGGTGCTGCTCAGCCACCAGCGGCTGGTGTAGCAGGCGTGGCGGCCGGCGCTTCGGCATCGGCCGGTTCGTCCATGTCCACCGCAATCGCCAGCGACGTGGTCAGTTCCAGTTCGTCGTCCGACTCTTCCTCCATGGCTTCGGGCGCGGCGTCCAGGCGTTCCACCACGGTGCCGCTCACTTCCAGCGAAATGTCGTCGATCTGGCCCAGCCGCACCCGCACATGGGCGCCTCGGGCCAAGCCGTCGGCCCCCAGCACGTTAAACACCAGCGGCAGGTCGTCGGCACGCACCAGGTTGTCCTTGATGACGGTGGCCGTGAGTTCGCTGACGCCGTGCTGCTGCAGGTAATGCAGCGTCCAGTAGCGTTCCATGCCGTTCTGGAACTGGTTGTAGGCGGTGTAGGCGGCGTCGAACGCACTGATGACCGCGAACAACGCTGTGTCTTTGGGTTTGAACGGCGCGGCCAGCGCGGCGGTGGCGCCGTGCTGGGCGCAGGCGATGATCTGCCACTGGTTGACCAGATCGGTGTAGCGGCGCAGGGGCGAGGTGCTCCACGCGTAGCACTTGACGCCAATGCCCGCGTGCGGCAACGCTTTGGCGCCCATGCGCACTTTCATGCCAGGCGCCAGGCTCACCTGACTGCGGTAGATGCCGGGCACGCCGCTGTCGGCCAGCAGTTGGCCCCAGGTGCTGTTGGCCAAAATCATGGCTTCGGCCACCATCAGGTCCAGCGGCGCGCCGCGCGAGCGGGTGCCAATGACCACGGTTTCATCACCGTGCGGCTCGTCACCTTGCACGTCTTCGAGTTTGAAGGTGTAGTCCGGGCGGTTGAAGGTTTCGGGCTTGCCGCGCACCACCTCGCGCCGGGCCTTGCACACCAACGCCAGTCGGTAAAGGAAGGACAACTCCGGGCGCAACGCAGCGAATTCATCGGCCAATGGCGCACCCGGGGCGGTGTTGGGGTCTTGCAGCCAGTCGGCGGTGATGGCCTGGTCCAATTGGTCGTGCCGCAGGTTGTGCACGATCGGCACCTGCTCCAGCCGGGTTTCACTGCGCTGCAGGGTCAGCTCAGCTTCGTCGAACGTCAGGTACAGCGACAGCGCCGGGCGCGGGCCACCGGCTTCCAGGGTGTAGGTCTGCACCACGCTGTCGGGCAGCATGGTGACCTTGTGGCCCGGCATGTACACGGTGGACAGGCGCTGGCGCGCCACGTCATCAATCGCACTGCCGGGGGCGATGGCCAAACCCGGCGCGGCAATGTGGATGCCCACCGTCACCTGTCCACTGCCCAGCCCTTGCACGCTCAGGGCGTCGTCAATTTCGGTGGTGCTGGAATCGTCGATGGAGAACGCCTGCGCGGCCGACAGCGGCAGCGTGTTGGCCACCGGTGGTGCTTGCAGCGCCGGAAAACCCGTGCCCTTGGGGAAATGCTCAAACAAAAAGCGCTGCCAGTGGAACTGGTAGGCGTTCTGGATGGCGCCAGCCTTTTGCAGCAGGGCCAGCGGCGCCAGGTGGGTTTCGCGCGCGGCATGCACCACGGCTTTGTATTCGGGGGCGTTCTTGTCCGGCTTGAACAAGATTTTGTAGAGCTGCTGGCGAATCGGCTCGGGGCAGGTGCCCGCAGCGAGTTCGGCGGTCCAGGTGTCGATCTGCGCCTGAATCTGCTTTTTCTTTTCGATCGCGGCCAGCGCTTGCTGCACGATCTCGGCCGGCGCCTTTTTGTAGCGGCCTTTGCCGGCCCGGCGGAAGTAGTGCGGTGCTTCGCTCAGGCGCAACAGCGCGGCCACTTGCTGCTCCAGCGTGGCGGGGTCTTGGAAGTAGTCGGCCGCCAGGTCGGCAAACCCAAATTCTTCTTCGGGTGCAAATTCCCACGCCAGGTCCAACTCGATCTGCCCGGCCAGGGCTTGCGCGCCTGCCATCAGCGCAGCGGGGGCCGGCTTGTCGAATTTCAACAGCACGTTGGCGGTCTTGACCTTCAGGCGCTTGCCCGAGTCCAGCTCCACCTGCAGCGAGCTTTCGGCTTCGGACAACACACGGCCGGTCAGGAACTTGCCGGCTTCATCGAACAATGCAAACAAAATGGGGCTTTCGGGGCGGTGAGCTGACTGGGCCGCACGTGTCGGCAGGCGGCCCGCTAAAGGCCAAGTGTACCGGCCGTCCGCTGGATCAGGGGATGCCCAGCAGCTTGTGGGTCTGCAACGACAGGCGCCATCGCGGGTGAGACATGCAGTGCGCCACGGCGGCCTGGGTGTGCTGCTCGCGCAGCGGGCCGTCCATGGGTTGCAGGAAAAAGTGGCGGAATGCCAGCTGCGCGAATTGCTCGGGCATGGCGCCCGTTTGCGGGAACACCAGCTTGAGTTCGTCGCCCGCAGTGGCCACCAGTTCGCTGCCCGCCTTGGGGCTCACGCACACCCAGTCCAGGCCGGGGGGAATGGGTTGGGTGCCGTTGGTTTCCACGGCGATCTCGAACCCTTGGGCGTGCAGGGCGTCGATCAGCGGCGCGTCCAGCTGCAGCAGGGGCTCGCCCCCGGTGCAGACGACCAGCGGCCTGCCCTGGGCAGAGGCGTCGTTCTGCGTAGGCCAGTGCGAACGAACGGCCTCAGCCAGCGCCTGGGCCGTGGCGAACTTGCCACCGCCTGTGCCGTCGGTGCCCACGAAGTCGGTGTCGCAGAAGCGGCAAGCGGCCTGGGCGCGGTCTTCCTCGCGCCCGCTCCACAGGTTGCAGCCTGCAAAACGGCAGAACACGGCGGCACGTCCCGCCTGCCCACCTTCGCCTTGCAGGGTGTAAAAGATTTCCTTGACAGCGTAGGTCATGCTCAGGCCTTGGTGTTCAGATGGGCAAAGCTGCTTCGTTGTCGCCAAGCAAGGCCACGGCGCCGCACCCTGGGGTCTCGTGCAGGTCTACACGGCTCAGTGCGGGCAACTCGCTGCGCGCCTGCCCCAGCACCCAGCGCGCCAGGCTGGCGCAGTCGCAGTCGGGCAGGCCGGCCAGTTCGTGCAGTGGGCGGTGGTCCAGGGCCTTGAAGATGGGGTCGAACAACCGCTTCACGTCGCCAAAGTCCACCGTCCAGCCCATCACCTCGTCCAGCGGGGCGCACAGGTGCAGGCGCAGGGTGAAGGTGTGGCCGTGCAGGCGCTGCAGCGGGCTGTGGTCGGGCGCATGTCGCAGGCGCACCGCGCTGTCCAGCGTCATTTCTTTCCAGATGCGGTAGTGCTCGCCGTCGTGGCTGGCGCCGCACGATGCGGTTTCAAACACCGTCACCCAGGAGAGTTCCGGCAACAGCGGCTTGAGCTGACGCCAGAGCCAGCCCGACATCACCTCGCTCGTCGGGTTCTGCAGGCCGGGTATGTCGTTCAGGCAGGCGTGGTCCAGCAACTGGTGCAGCGGCGCCCACAGGGCGTCCAGTTGGTCGGCGTCCACCGGCTGGGTGCCGGTTTGGCGGGCGTGCAGCAGCACTTCGAAGCCATGCCCATGCATGCGGCCGCATTTGTGCCCTTCCGGCACGTTGGGCAGCTGGTGGGCGGCATGCAAAACGTAGCGGCGCCACACGTGGGCCTGGCCCTGGGCGTCAATCTCCACGCCGCTGGTGCGGGTGCTCTGCACGCTCACCTGTTGCAGGTGCAGGCCATTGCCTTGCAGCCGTTGTTGCAGCCACCGGGCCAACTGCGTGTCGGTGGGGTTGGGCAGGTGGTCGTTCAGACAGGCGTGGTCCAGCACCTGCACACCTGTGGCCAGGTGGCGGCGCAGCTGGTCCACCTCGCCGCCAGCAAAGGCGCCCCAGTGGGCATCGGTGGCGCCCCGCAGGCGTGCCACGAAGCTGTGCCCGTGCAAGCGTTTCTTCGGGTGCCCTTCGGGCAGCGCGTCTATGCGCCGGGCGGCCTCAAAGCCCGCCTCGGCGGTGTGGAGGATGTGCATGCTCAACCCTTCACGCTCAGGCCATGCCAAAGCGCACCCACAGCGGGTCCGCGTGGCCAGCTTCGGCAAAGCCCTTGGCGCGCAGCAGGCACGAATCGCAGCCGCTGCAAGGCTGGCCCTCCGGCCCCGGGTCGTAGCAGCTGCTGGTGAGCGCGTAGTCCACGCCCAGGCGCAGGCCTTCCTGAATGATCTGCGCCTTGTTCAGTGCCATCAGCGGGCTGTGGATCTTGAGCTTCTGTGTGCCTTCCACCCCGGCTTTGGTGGCCAGGTTGGCCAGTGTCTCGAACGCGGCAATGTACTCCGGGCGGCAGTCCGGGTAGCCCGAATAGTCCAGCGCGTTGACGCCGATGAAGATGTCCGACGCGCCCAGCGTTTCGGCCCAGGCCAGTGCAAAGCTCAGGAACACGGTGTTGCGTGCGGGCACGTAGGTCACGGGAATGCCGTGGCCCATGTCGTCCACCGACCGGCCCTTGGGCACGGCAATGTCGGCGGTGAGGGCGGAGCCGCCAAATTCGCGCAGGTCGATCTGTGCGACCACGTGCTTGGCGGCGCCCAGCGCGCGGGCCACCGCCTCGGCGGCCTTCAGTTCATGCACATGACGTTGCCCGTAGCTGAAACTCAGCGCGTAAGGGGTGTAGCCCTGTGCCTTGGCCATGGCCAGCACCGTGGACGAGTCGAGCCCACCGCTGAGCAAGACGACAGCGGGTTTGTTGTTGTTCATGGTGCGCTCCTGTCAGGCCGTCGCGGCCTGCGGCGCGGGCTTGAACACCTTCATCAGCGCGCTCAACAGCACGCCGTACAGCGGCAGGAAGCACAGCAGGCTCACGCCCAGCTTGGTGAAGTAGTCCACTGTGGCAATTTCCACCCAGTGTTCGGCCATGAAGGCGTCGCTGCTGTTGTGGAACGCCACCGAGAAGAACAGCACCGTGTCCAGCAGGCTGCCAATCACCGTGGAAGCCGCAGGCGCCACCCACCAAGCGGCCACCTGGCGCAGCCGGGCGAACACGGCAATGTCCAGCAACTGGCCCGCCACGTAGGCCACAAAGCTGGCCAAAGCAATGCGGAATACGAAACCGTTGAACGCCGCCAGCGACGCCCAGCCGTTGAACGCGCCTTCAAAGAACAACACCGACACGGTGTACGACGCCACCAAAGCGGGCAGCATTACGCGGGCAATCACGCCACGCGCCACTTCTTTGCCCAGCAGGCGCACGGTGAGGTCGGTGGCCACGAAGACCAGTGGAAAGGTGAACGAGCCCCAGGTGGTGTGCAGGCCCATCACCTCGAAGGGGATTTGCACCAGGTAGTTGCTGGCGATGATGAGGGCGATGTGCAGAGCCACGAGGGCCGGCAAAGCGGAGCGGGCGCGCAAATCAACTGCGCCATGGACGGAAGTCATGGAGGAAGTCCTTTTTTTTGAAGACAAGATGGGGGCGAGGGAACCCATCGGGCGGATCGGCTTGTGGGCCGAAGCCGAGCATTTTAGCTGTTACTGGCGTGAAGTGCCGATCATCTGATCGATGCGGCTGCGAAAGAAGTCGTCAGTGGCGGGACGGGCGAACATTGGCAACAACGCCCAGAAATTGACGCCCGGTGAAAGTAAGTCAGCCTCAGTTTTCGTGCGGCATAACGTTCGAGCTAAGCCTGCCGTAGCGGGTCAGCTTGAGCGAGGGGTTAGGCGTCTCCGCTACTACTTGGAACTGTAGATTCTTTCGATTTGATTGTTCACGT
>CAZGDZ010000064.1:0-8949 GCA_964524855.1 uncultured Macromonas sp. | reverse complement strand
ATGGCCACGCGCATGAAGAACGATTGCGGCAACTCGATGCGCTGCTTGCGCACGTGCAGGAAGTAGCGGTCGTACAGGGTCTGCAGGCCCAGGTAGTCGAACTGCAGATCGCGCTCCGGCTTGAGCGCGGCGCCCAGGCGTTGCAGGTCGAACTGCAGCAGCTTTTCGTCCAGCAGGTCGTTTTCCACCCCCTTGCGGATGAAGTGCGGGAAGCTGTCGGTGTAGCGCTGGCCCATCTCGGCCGCGGGCACTTCCTCGCCCATCACCTCCTTGACGATGGTGTGCAGCAGCAGGCGGGCGGTGGCGTAGGTGTAGTCGGGGTCGGTCTCGATCTTGGTGCGGGCGGCCAGGATGGCGGCCTTGTACACCTCGGTCATGGGCACGCCGTCGTACAGGTTGCGCATGGTTTCGGCCACGATGGGCTCGGCTTTCACGTCGGTGCCCAAGTTGGCGCAGGCGGCGGCGATGAGGGCATGCAGGCGCGGCACGTCCAGCGCCACGCGCTGGCCGTTGTCCAGCACGTGCAGTTCAGGGTGGACTGGGGCGGCTTGTTCGGCCTTGGCGGCGCGCTCCTGGGCGCGACGCTCACGGTACAGCACGTAGGCGCGGGCCACTTCGTGGTGGCTGCCGCGCATCAGGCCCAGTTCCACCTGGTCTTGCACGTCCTCAATGTGGAAGGTGCCACCGCCCGGGCGTGAACGCATCAGGGCGCGCACCACGTTCTGGGTCAGCACCTCGACATCCTGGCGCACGCTGGCGGAGGCGGCGCCCTGGGCACCGTGCACCGCCAAGAAGGCCTTCATCAACGCGACGGCAATTTTGTTGGGCTCGAACGGCACCACGGCGCCGTTGCGGCGGATGATTTGGTCGTTTTGCAGCGCGCTGGGCGATGCTGCGGCCGGCGCAGCGGCGGCAGGTTGGCCAAAGGCAGGCGTGCCAGATGTGGGAGCGATGTTGGTGGTTTGCATGGGTCCTCTCGCGGTTTGTCTGGTGTACGGAACACGGCGCATGGCGCGGCCGTTGGTGGTGCCGGCCGCAGAGGCCGGGTGCCGGGGGTGGACACTACAGTTAGTGTCTCTTGTTTTTGAAAAACACTAGCGGTAGTGTAACGGCCGAACGCTGGGCGGTGGTGCCCAGTCCCAAAAAAAAGTTCAGACAGCGGGTGGCTGTCGGGGGGGAATGCGAGAAAGCCCCTGTACCCGGTCCGCGCCGTGGATTCAGAAAATCACTCTGAAACCATGCCCCGCCACACCATGCCGGCTGCTGGGCTGGTAATCCAATTGCGCGCCATATCGCTCGCACAACTCGCGCGACAGGTAGAGCCCCAGCCCGCTGGAGCGGCTGTGCGACGACGCGAAAGGCTCGAACAGGTGTTGTGCGACGTTGGCAGGCAAGGGAGGGCCGGGGTTCCACACCACCAGTTCACCGCTCACCAGGGTTTGCACTTCGATAGCACCGGTGCCATATTTTTGGGCGTTGTCCAGCAGGTTGACGAGCACACGCCGCAAATGTTCGGGATCAAACCGCACGGCCACGCCAGCGGCCCCTGGCTGCCAGCGGGGAGGGGGCGTACCCGGGTTCTGGGCGTGCCACTCGACCAGTGCGGTGCTGACGGTCTCGTCCAGTGGAGTGGGTTGGTGGAGATTCGGGAGGCCGGCGGGCAGCTTGGTCACGTCCAGAATGTCGTCCACCGTGCGGCCCAGGCGCTTGGCGTTCTGGCCGATCATGTGGGTCAATTTGTGCTGGATGGGACTGAGGCTTTCCTCGGTCAGCAGGGCATTGGCTTGGGCAATGGCGGCCAGGGGGTTTCGAATTTCGTGCGCTACAGCGGCCGACACGCGGCCCATGGCGGCCAGTTTTTCATTGCGCACTCGGGTTTCGACGTCGCGCAGGTCTTCCAAAAAAATGACACAGGCGTTGGCTTCGGCGTGATCGTTGGCCGGTGTGACTCGAGCCCTCAGCAACAGGTGTTGCGGGCTGCCTGCGGTGGAGGGGAGGCTGAGTTCGCACCGATCGTCCTGCCCTACCTGTAAGGTATTGCGGGCCCACTTAGCCAGCGGCGGCCAGCCAGGCTGTGCCATGAGAGCGGTGTAGGGCGGCTGGGCCTGGGGGGCGCCCAGCATGGTGCACGCGGCGGGGTTGGCGTGCCAAATGCGCCCCTGCGCGTCCACCACCAGCACCCCTTCGCTGAGGCCGGTGACGATGAGCTGATTGACCTGCGATTCGGCCACTGCCTGCGCTCGGCTGAGTCGGGCCTGCGCTTGTTCACGTCCCAGGCGCGCGGCCAGCTGGTGCGCCAGCAGGGCCACCAAAAACAGCCCCACGCTGGTGATGGCGGCTTGCACGTAGGTGGTTTGCCCAACACGGAACACTTCGCTGGTGAAGGCGTCCAGCAATACCATGAGGGTTGCAAAGGCGGCGCTGCCCATGGCCAAAATGAACGGCCCCAAAATGGAGGCCAGCAGCACCGGCAACATGAACAGTGGCGTGAAGTTGAAGCTGCCTTGTTGAAAGGTTTGCAGCACGCCAAACACCGTGAGGTCCACCCACAGGGTGAGTGCCCAGCCGGCCGACCACACCGACTCGGATCGCGAAGGGCGCGACCAGCGCAACACGGCGGCGGTTGCGACGAGGTAGCCACCGCACACCGCCAGCAACCAGGTGCTGGACTGGCCTTGCAGCCAAGCCAGCAGTTGCAAGGCCAGCAGCCCGCAGGCCACAAAAACCCTGGCCCCCATGAGGTAAGACCAAAGCCGGGCGGTGGAGGGCCCTAGCGGGGTGGAGAGAGGGTGATCGGCCTTGGGCGAGGGCACAAACCACGACGGCGCGAACACCGAGTCCGCCCCGCTGGGGTGGGGTGGCTCAGCCTTCGGCGAAGCGCTGGTGTTCGGGCCCACAGTAGTACCCCAAGGTGCCTTTCAACGCCTCGCGGCTGGGCAGGTGGACGCCACAGTGGCGGCAGGTGACGATGGCGTCCGGCGCGGCTGGGGGCGCTGGCGGACGCGGTGGCGGGGCGGCTTGTTCGCGTGCTTCAGCCGCGCGGTTGTTGCGCCAGATGTAGAAGGCCACCAACACCACGGCCAGAACGAGCAAATATTTCATGAGCGCAGCAGCACCACTTCCAGCACAAAGCGCGAGCCCACGTAACCCAGCAACAGCAGGCCGGCCGCCGTGTACAACATGCGCACCGCCAGCTTGCCGCGCCAGCCCCACAGCCGGCGGCCGGCCAGCAGAACGCCCAGTGCCAGCCACGACAGCGCGGTGAACACGGTTTTGTGCGTCCAGGCCCAGCCGTGTGGGGGCAGCGCGGTGGTGAAGTACCAACCCGCCAGCAAGGTGAGCGTCAGCAGCACAAAGGCCGCGCCCACAAAGCGGAAGGTCAACCGCTCCAGCGCCAGCAGCGGCAGCCCGTTGTGCACCGCATGGCCTTGGCGGATGAGTTGTTCGGTGCGCTGCATCATCCAGGCGTGCGCCACTGCCACCCCCAGCAAACCGTAGGAGGCGATGCCCAAAGCCCAGTGCAGCGGCAGCCAGGTGGATTGCAACGCGGGGTAGGTGGAGCCCGGGAACACCAACGCCAGCACAACTGCGGGTACACCCAGGCCAGCGAGCGTCCAGCGGGTGCCCAGTTGCGGGTAAAGCCGCGTTTCGATCGAGTAAACGCTGAACACCAGCCACGCCGTGACCGATAGCGTGGTGGCAAAGCCGAAGCGCACCGGCTCCACCCCCAGCAGCGAGACCAGCGCCGCGCCGTGCAGCACCCAGACCGCAGCCATGAGGGCGCTGATGGCGGTGCGCCCTAGCTTGGGTGACCAACCGGCCAGCAAGGCGTAGCCCAAGGCCGCGCCCAGAGAGGGCACGGTCGTCCACCAGGGGCTCGCGGCTAAAATCATTCCCAGAGTTTAACGGCCCGCCGGGTCGCTGCACGCCCTCTTTCTTACAAAGCACTGCATGGCCTCCGCCCTTACTGAAAAACTGTCACGCCTGGTCAAGGAAATGCGCGGCCAGGCGCGCATCACCGAAAGCAACGTCACCGACATGCTGCGCGAGGTGCGCATGGCGCTGCTGGAGGCCGATGTCGCCCTGCCGGTGGTGCGCGACTTCATTGCCCGGGTGAAAGACAAGGCCTTGGGCGCCGAAGTGGTGGGCTCGCTCACGCCGGGGCAGGCGCTGGTGGGCATTATCAACCGCGAACTGGCGGCCACCATGGGTGCCGGAGTGAGCGACATCAACCTGGCAGCGCAGCCCCCTGCGGTGATTTTGATGGCGGGCCTGCAGGGCGCGGGTAAAACCACCACCACCGCCAAGTTGGCTAAGCTGCTGATTGAAAAGCGCAAGAAGAAGGTGCTGACCGTCTCGGGCGACGTGTACCGCCCGGCGGCCATCGAGCAGTTGAAGACCGTGACCAAGCAGGCCGGGGCCGAATGGTTCCCCAGTACGCCCGACCAGAAACCGCTGGACATTGCCGCCGCCGCGCTGGACTACGCCAAAAAACACTACTTTGACGTGCTGCTGGTGGATACAGCCGGCCGCCTGGCGATTGATGAGGCCTTGATGGCCGAAATCCAACAGCTGCACGCCGCGTTGAACCCGGTGGAAACGCTGTTTGTGGTGGACGCCATGCAGGGCCAGGATGCGGTGAATACCGCCAAGGCCTTCAAGGAGGCGCTGCCGCTGACTGGCATTGTGCTGACCAAGATGGATGGCGACTCGCGTGGTGGAGCTGCGCTGTCGGTGCGGGCCGTCACGGGCGCGCCCATCAAGTTTGCCGGGGTGAGCGAGAAGATCGACGGGCTGGAGGTGTTCGACGCCGAGCGCCATGCCGGGCGCGTGCTGGGCATGGGCGACATTGTGGCGCTGGTGGAACAGGTGACCGCCGGGGTGGACATGGCCCAGGCGCAAAAGCTGGCCGCCAAGGTGAAAAGCGGCGAGGGCTTTGACCTGGAAGACTTCCTGGACCAGATCCGCCAGATGAAGAAGATGGGCGGCCTGAGCAGCCTGATGGACAAGCTGCCCACCCAGATGGCCGGCAAGGCCAGCGGCGCCGACCTGAACCGCGCCGAAAAGGACATCAAGCGCAAGGAAGGCATCATTTGCAGCATGACGCCGCAGGAGCGGCGCAAGCCCGAACTCATCAAGGCCACGCGCAAGCGCCGCATTGCCGCCGGCGCCGGTGTGCACGTGCAAGAGGTGAACCGCCTGCTGAAAGAATTTGAGCAGATGCAGGCCATGATGAAGAAGATGAAAGGCGGCGGCCTGATGAAGATGATGAAGCGCATGGGCGCCATGAAGGGCATGGGCATGCCCAAGCTGCCTGGCATGTGAGCCCCGGCCCGCCCGCCATGACCGACGCGCTGCCCCTGACCACTTGGCTGGAAGCGCTGCTGGCCGTGGCGGCGCTGGGCGCGGCACTGGCCCTGCGGCCCTGGCGCATGTTGCAAGGCGGCTTGCTCACGCCCGCCTTGGCCGCGCTGGCGCTGCTGCCCTGGTTCTGGCTGCTGCCCCAAAAATTGCCGCAAGGGTTGGCGGTGCAGTTTTCGGGCGCGTGTTTGCTGCTGTTGATGTTGGGCTGGCCCCTGGCGGTGCCGGTGCTGGTGTTGGTGGCGGGCGCCGTGTGGGCGCTGGGCAGCGCGGGAGGGCAGGCCGTGCTGTCGCAACTGGTCTGGGTGGGGCTGGTGCCAGCCACGGTGGCGCTGGGCATAGGCGCAGCCCTGCGGCGCTGGTTGCCGCCCAACCTGTTCGTCTACACCCTGGGGCGTGGCTTTTTGGGCACGGCGGTGGCGGTGTTTGCGGCCGGTGTGCTGTACGAGCTGGCTTACCACCTGCTGGGCGGCAACAGCTTGCACGACGCGCTGGTGGCCCGCTGGCTCATGGCCTGGGGCGACGCCTTTTTGACCGGCCTGTTCACGGCGGTGTTTGTGGCTTTTGCGCCGCAGTGGCTGGCGACATGGTCGGATGCGCGGTATTTGCAGCCGCCGCAAAGTTGAGCACGCCATGCCTCAACTCCCCCCCAGCCGCCTGCCCAACTTCCGTAACCTGGGTGTGTTGCTGCGTGCGTTGGTGCTCGCTCAGTTGCTGCGGCTGGTGTACGGCTGGGTGCAGGCGCCGGGGTGGCTGACGTGGTGGCAAGGTTTGCTGGATGCCGCCCCGTTGTACGAGCCGGTGACACTGACGGTGGTGTTGCTGCTGTACGCCCTGGCTCCACCGCTGGAGCGCGTGGCCTACCGCCATGCGGTGGTGGCGGTGCTGGCGCTGGCGGGGCTGGTGGCCGCCGCTTGGCACAGCGCTTTGACCCTGGGCGTCGGCTTGGCGTTGCCGGGCAGCGCAGGTCACAGCGCCAGTGTGGCCGCATTGGTGAGTGGCGCCGTGTTGTTCTATTTCAACTGGCGGCACCATCGGTTGTCGCCAGCGTTGGCGAACGCGCGCATGACGGCGCTGCAAGCCCGCATACGCCCCCATTTTCTGTACAACAGCCTCAACAGCGTGTTAGCGCTGTTGCGCAGCAACCCTCGTGCGGCTGAAGATTTGCTGCACGACTTGGCGGACTTGTACCGCGCCTTGCTGGCCGATGCGCGTACCCTGGTGCCTTTGCAGCAGGAAATCGCGTTGGCCCGTGCTTATGCGAACATTGAGCAGCGTCGTTTGGGCGACCGGCTGCGCCTGCAATGGCTGTGCGACCACGTGCCCAGCCAGGCCTTGGTGCCTGCGTTGCTGTTGCAGCCTTTACTGGAAAACGCCGTGCGTTACGGTGTCGAGCCCAATCCAGCCGGTGCCGAGGTGACCTTGCAGGCCGTGGCAGACGACGCCACTTTGTTGCTGTACGTGCGCAACACCCTGCCGCCTCCCGCTGCCCATGACCAGACCCCCCAGAACGGCAACCACATGGCGCTGGACAACATTCGCGAACGGCTGGCGCTGCATTTCGATGCCGAGGCCAGCCTGCGGATTCAGCAGGCCGCTGGTGAGTTTGAGGTGCTGGTGCGTTTGCCGTTGAAGGTGTGAGCCATCAGCACGTGGGGTAGCCCGAAAACCGGCTGGGGCCGGCCGGTGTGCAGGTGCGAATGCGCCCCAAGCCGCTGACCACCACCCGAAGTTGGGTGCCATTTTGCCCCGTCAGCGTCACGTTGCCGGCCGTGACCGTGCCCCGACGCGGTTGAAACGAAAACCGGTTACCCGAAACGCCGGGCACAATCTGCACGCCTGGAAATTGGTCGTGCTGCCGCACATGCTCAACGTCGTCGAGCATGCACGAGTTGGCTTGGGTGCAATCGCACGCCGCGTCGATGCTGTAGCCGTAGCACCACGTGTCACCGCTGGTGCGGAAGTTGAGTGACACGCCCAGCTGTCTTTTGAACGACTCGCTTTGGGCCAGGCGCAGCTCGGCCACCAGCACTTCAGTCGCGCCTTTGAGGCGCATGTTGTGCTGCAGGTGTTGCATGCCCGGAATAGCTATGGACGCAATGATGGCCAGAATGGCCAGGCTGACCAGGGCTTCGACCAGCGTGAAGCCGCACTGGCCATGCCCCTGAAAACGGGCCATGGTGTGCTTTCCTCCCTACATTTTTGTAGGGTAGGTTGTAGCATGGCCTGGCGGGGTGGGCGCTCCCCTTTTTGGGGGAGATCAGGCCGAAATGGCCTCTCTAAGCACCACCTCGCCGCGCAGCGAGTGCGGCAGCGCCTGGGTGATGGTCACGTCCAGCATCTGGCCCACCAGGCGGGCGCTGTTCGGCCCCGCGTCGAAGTTGACGATGCGGTTGCACTCGGTGCGGCCCATGAGTTCCTGCGGGTTTTTGCGCGACGGCCCGGTGACCAGAATGCGCTGCACCGTGCCCACGCGGCTGGCGCTGATGCGCTGCACGTTTTCCTCAATGGTGGCTTGCAGGTGCTGCAGGCGCTTGAGCTTCACCTCGTGCGAGGTGTCGTCGGGCAGGTTGGCGGCCGGTGTACCGGGGCGCGGGCTGAAAATGAAGCTGAACGACGTGTCGTAGCCCACGTCGGTGATGAGCTTCATCATCTTCTGGAAGTCTTCTTCCGTCTCGCCGGGGAAGCCGACGATGAAGTCGCTGCTCATGGACAGGTCGGGCCGGATGGCGCGCAGCTTGCGGATGGTGCTTTTGTATTCCATCGCGGTGTAGCCGCGCTTCATGGCCATGAGAATCTTGTCGCTGCCGTGCTGCACCGGCAGGTGCAGGTGGCTGACCAGCTTCGGGATGTTGGCGTAGGCTTCGATCAGGCGGGGCGTGAATTCGTTCGGGTGGCTGGTGGTGTAGCGGATGCGTTCGATGCCGGGGATGTCGGCCACGTACTCCAGCAGCAGGGCAAAGTCGGCGGTCTCGCCGCTGTCGCCCATAGGGCCACGGTAGGCGTTCACGTTCTGGCCCAGCAGCGTGACTTCCTTGACGCCCTGGTCGGCCAGGCCGGCGACTTCAACCAGCACGTCCTCGAACGGGCGGCTGAATTCCTCACCCCGGGTGTAGGGCACCACGCAGTAGCTGCAGTATTTGCTGCAGCCTTCCATGATGCTCACGAAGGCGCTCGCCCCGTCCACCTTGGCGGGGGGCAGGTGGTCGAACTTCTCGATTTCGGGGAAGCGGATGTCCACCTGCGGGCGGGCCTGGGCCTGCCGTTCTTCCAGCAGTTGCGGCAGGCGGTGCAGGGTTTGCGGGCCGAACACCACGTCCACGAACGGGGCGCGCTTGATGATTTCTTCACCCTCCTGGCTGGCCACGCAGCCGCCCACGCCGATGAGCACGCCTTTTTTCTTCAGGTGCTTGACGCGGCCCAGGTCGCTGAACACCTTTTCCTGCGCCTTTTCGCGAACCGAGCAGGTGTTGAACAGGATCAGGTCGGCTTCGTCCACGTCCTTCGTGGGTTCGTAGCCCTGGGCGGCGCCCAGGACATCAGCCATCTTGTCCGAGTCGTACTCGTTCATCTGGCAGCCAAAGGTTT
>CAZGDZ010000063.1:0-9003 GCA_964524855.1 uncultured Macromonas sp. | reverse complement strand
GGGCAGCCTGGGCCTGGCCGGCTCCATGATGGCCGGTGACGACCTGTGTTGCGCACAAGCCCAGCACGGCTCTGCCCCTGACATTCAGGGCCAGGACAAGGCGAACCCGGTGTCCATGATTCTGTCGTGCGCCATGCTGCTGCAGTGGCTGGGCGAAAAGCGCGGCGTGCCGGCGCTGGAAGCCGCCGCCAAGGCGATGGACGTGGCAGTGGACCAGGTGCTGGAAAGTCCCGCCACCCGCACCCCGGACCTGGGCGGTTCAGTGGGCACCCAAGCCTTCGCCGAACGCGTGGCCCAGGCCCTGCTGGCGGCCTGAATCCAGGAGCGCACCATGCGGCTGGGATGCATTGCCGACGACTTCACCGGCGCGACCGATCTGGCCAACAACCTGGTGCGTTCCGGCATGCGGGTGGTGCAGACCATCGGCGTGCCCGACGCGCCGGTGCCTGACGACGTGGACGCGGTGGTGGTGGCGCTCAAATCGCGCACCATCGCCCCCGCCGACGCGGTGGTCGAGTCCTTGAAGGCCTGCCGCTGGTTGCGCGCGGCCGGCGCCACGCAGATCTACTTCAAGGTCTGCTCCACCTTCGACTCCACCGACGAAGGCAACATCGGCCCGGTGACCGAAGCCTTGATGGCCGAACTCAACGCGCCGATCGTGCCGGTGTGCCCGGCCTTTCCGGAGAACCAGCGCACGCTGTTCAACGGCTACCTGTTTGTGGGTCAGGGCTTGTTGAGCGAAAGCAGCATGCGCCACCACCCGCTGACCCCCATGCACGACCCCAACCTGGTGCGGGTGATGCAGCGCCAGTGCCGCCAGCCGGTGGGCCTGGTGGACCACCGCGCGGTGCACGCCGGCACCGAGGCGGTGAAGGCGCGGCTGGCCGAGTTGCAGCAGCAAGGCACGCGCATCGCCATTGTGGACGCGGTGTCGGACGAAGACTTGACGGTGATGGGGCGGGCCTTTGCCGACCTGCCGCTGCTGGTGGCCGGTTCGGGCGTGGCCCTGGGGCTGCCGCAAAACTTCGGTTTGGCGCCCAGCGCCCAGACCGCCGTGCTGCCCCCCGCCCAAGGCCGGCAGGCCATTGTGTCGGGCAGTTGCTCGGTGGCCAGCAACGCCCAGGTGGCGTTGTTCAAGGCGCAAGGGGGCCCGGCGTTTGCGATTGACCCTTTGCGTGCCGCGCAGGGTGAAGACGTGGTGGCCGCCGCCTTGGCGTGGGCACAGCCTTTGCTGGCCCAAGGCCCGGTGCTGGTGTACGCCACCGCCGAGCCCGAATCGGTGAAGGCGGTGCAGGCCCAGTTGGGGGTGCAGGCCGCAGGCGAACTGACCGAGCGCGTGCTGTCCAGCATCGCGCGCGGCCTGGTGGGCCTGGGCGTGCGGCAGCTCATCGTGGCCGGTGGCGAAACCTCGGGTGCTTGCGTCAAGGCGCTGGACATCACCCGCCTGCGCATTGGCAGCCAGATCGACCCGGGCGTGCCGTGGTGCCATGTGACCACCGGCGTGGCCGGGGCCGAGGGGCTGCACATCGCGCTCAAGTCGGGCAACTTTGGCACGCCGGACTTCTTTGTCAAAGCCTTCGGGGTGCTGGCGTGAGCAGCACGGGTTTGAACGAGGCTGCCCTGCGCGACGAGATCTGCCGCGTGGGTCGCAGCCTGTTCGAGCGTGGTTACGTCCATGCCACGGCAGGCAACATCAGCGTGCGCCTGCCCGATGGGTTCCTGATCACCCCGACCGACGCTTGCCTGGGCTTTCTGGCGCCCGAGCACTTGGCCAAGGTGGGTCTGGACGGTGTGCAGATCAGCGGTGACCGGGCCAGTAAGACTCTGGTCCTGCACCGCAGCATTTACGCCGCCGATCCGCAAGCGGGTTGCGTCATCCACACCCATTCGACCCACCTGGTGGCGTTGACTTTGCAGGGCGGCTGGACGGCCGAGGAGTTGCTGCCGCCCATCACGCCGTACTTTGTGATGAAAGTGGGCCATGTGCCGCTGATCCCTTACCACCGCCCGGGAGACCCGGCGGTTGGAGGGCTGGTGGCGCAGGCGGTGGACACCTGGCGCGAACGCGGCGCGCCCATCCGCGCGGTGATGCTGGACCGGCTGGGGCCCAACGTGTGGCACCAGACCCCGGCGCAGGCCATGGCCACGCTGGAAGAGCTGGAAGAAACCGCCAAGCTGTGGGTGTTGGCCCAGCCCAAGCCCGCTTCCCTGGACGCAGCTGCCTTGCAGGCGCTGCGCGACACTTTCGATGCACGCTGGTAACCCCTCATGACCGAACCCCGCATTGCCTTGATCCACGCGGTGCCTGTGGCCATGGCGCCGATCGAGGCCGCCTTTCAGCGCCTGTGGCCGCAGGTGCAGCGCAGCAACCTGCTGGACGACGGGTTGTCGGGGGACCTGCAACGCGCGGGTCACCTGAACCCGGCGCTGCACGGTCGCATCGCCCATCTGGTGAATTACGCGGTCGAATCGGGGGCCCAGGGGGTGTTGTTCACCTGCTCGGCCTTTGGCGAGGCCATCGGCGCGGCTGCGGCTGGCGCGCCGGTCCCCGTGCTCAAACCCGATGAAGCCATGTTCGACCAAGCGCTGCGCGCGGGGCGCCGCATAGGCATGATCGCGTCGTTCGCGCCCGCTGTGCCCAACATGGAGCGGGATTTCCGCGCAACCGCTCAGGCGAGTGGCTTCGACGTCACGATCGAATCGGTCTGCGTGCCTGAAGCCATGGAAGCGGCCCGTGCCGGCGATATCGCCCGGCACAACCAACTGCTGGTGGCCGCTGCGCCCCAGTTGGCCGGTTGCGACGCGGTGATGTTGGCGCAATTTTCCACCTCGGTGGCTCTGAGCGACGTGCAGGCCGTGCTGCCCTGCCCAGTCTTGAGCTCTCCCGACGCGGCGGTGGCAGAGCTCAAGCGCCGACTGGCCTGATCAGGCGTAGTCGAACACCCGCGCCGGGTTGCGGCACAGCATCGCCGAGGCGGCGTTGCCGTCGTTCAGGTACTGGGTCAGCAAGCCCAGGGTGCGGGCATCGTTCTCGTAGCGGAAGGGTTCCACGCCGAGGTCACCGCTGGCCGGTGCATTGCGCCGCGTGCCGCTGGTGTGCGGCCAGTTGCTGCCCCACAGCAGTTGCGCCGGCACCGCTTGGCCCAGCCATTGCACCAGGGGTTGCAGGTCGCCGTAGTCCGGTTCTTGGCGCGAGACCTGGTAGGGCGCCGACACCTTCAGCACGAGCAGCGGGTTGGCGGTCAGCATGGCCAGCAACGCTCGGGCTTCTTCCTGGCCTGCACGCAGGTTGGGCAGGCCGAAGTGGTCGATGATGACCGGGCGGTCCACCGCCGCGAAGGTGGGCGCGGCCGCCAGCACCTCGGGCAGGCGAGCGAACACTTCGATGGCCCAGGCCCGCTCGCCCAGCCGCTCGTGCAGTTCGATCACAGCCTGGCTCAACGTGTTCACGGCGGTGTTCGCACCGTGACTGCCAGCGATGGGCACCTGCCAGTTGATGCGGGCCGCCCTCACCCCGGCCTCGTGCAGCGCATCCATCTGGAATCCGGTGGTGCCCGGCGCCAGCACGGCCACCCCGCGCGCCTGCACGCCGGCGTCATTCAACGCCTGGAGCGCGTCCAGCAGGCAGGCATGGTCAAAGGCATACACGCTGGGCTGCACACACACCACCCGCGGGCATGCCACCCGCTCGAGGTGGCGCAGCAGGTCTTGCACCGGCGCCGGGCCCGGGGTGTAGCTGCGGGTGGCGCTGTACGGAAAGCGGCGCGGGTCGAACACGTGGACGTGGGTGTCCGTCCGCGCGGTGGTAGGCTCATCCATGGGCTTATTCGGGTTTGATGCCGGCTTGCTGGATGACCTTGGTCCAGTTGGCGACTTCCTGCTTCAGGAAACTGTTGAACGCATCGCGGCTGGCCATCACGGGCTCGGCCCCCAGTTGTGCCAGGCGGGAGCGCATTTCCGGGCTGCCCAGGGCCTTGATGGTTTCCTTGTGGAGTTTGTCGAGTATGGCCGGAGGTGTTTTGCCCGGTGCGGCCAGGCCGACCCAATGCACCATCTTGTAGTTCGGGAAGCCGGCTTCCGCGAAGGTGGGCACGTCGGGCAGGATGGCGGAGCGTTTGTCGCCGGTGATGCCCAAGGCCCGAATGCGACCGCCAGCGACCTGCGGTCCGGCG
The DNA here is from genome assembly GCA_964524855.1 of uncultured Macromonas sp. Lineage (GTDB taxonomy): Bacteria > Pseudomonadota > Gammaproteobacteria > Burkholderiales > Burkholderiaceae_C > CAZGDZ01. The sequence continues at coordinate 4,831 of CAZGDZ010000063.1, read as the reverse complement.
GTGGTGATGCTGTCAAAGAACAGGTCAATCTGACCGGCGGACAGCGCCTGCAGGGCCGGACCGCCCCCCCGGTAAGGCACGTGCTGGAACTTGCTCTGGGTGCTGAGCTCCAGCAGCGAAGTGGCCAGGTGCGGGGTGCTGGCGATGCCACCGCTGCCGTAGTTGAGGGTGCCCGGTTTGGTGTTGCCTGCGCTGACCAGGTCTTTCAGTGTTTTGAAGCTGGACTGGGCCGGCACCATCATCACCAGCGGCGATTCGGCGACTTTCGCAATCCCTGTGATGTCCTTCAAGGTGTCGTACTTGAGCTTGTCGCCGTACAAAGCGGGCGCGGTCACGAAGGGCGCACTCGGGAACAGGAGCGTGTAGCCATCGGCGGCCGAACGGGCCACCATTTCAGTCCCGATGGTGCCGCCAGCGCCGGGTTTGTTGTCGATGATGAAGGGCTGCCCGAGTTGCTCGGACAGGCGTTCGGCCAGCATGCGGGCCATCACATCGTTGGGGCCGCCGGCGGCAAAGGCCACCACGATTTTGACCGGCCGTTCAGGGTAGCTGGCCTGGGCATGGGTCGCACCTTGGAAGGCCATGCCTGCCATGGCGACCGCCAGCAGGGTGAGGCGTCGGCGGGGGATCTGCGAGGTGACGGCGGTGGGATTGAATGGGACGGTCATGGGTCTGCTCCTCAATGCGCTGGGTGAACCAAGGGAGCGACAACCATCGCGCCCTATGGCTGCATTGTATTAAAGCAAACACAAAAACAATATGGGGTTTACCAGATCAGTAATTCCCACAAGCGATCGGCCGGCCCCTGCCGCGTTGCTTCAGCGCTGGGAACTGGCCAGCGGCGCCACCGACGCCCCCTGAATGCCGTGCCGCTGCAGCGCTTCGGCCACGAAGCCGCTGGCCTTCATGTCTTCCACGAACGTGGCCAGGTAAGCGGCGGCAACCTCGCCCCGGCCTTTGGGCAGACCCATGGCCTGCTGGATCACCATGAATCGCCCGGGCAGCAGCCGCAGGCCGGCAAAACGCAGTTGGTCCGCTTCCAGTTGCTGTTTCACACCAGCGGCCACGTCCAGCCCTTGTTCCACGAACACGTCCACCACCATGGGCGAGCTGGGCGCGCGCACGATCTCGGCGTGCTTCAGTTCGCGGCTCAGGTGCAGGTCGTAGGCGCTGCCCTTGCCCACCACCACGCGGGTGCCGGGGCGGTCCACTTCGTCGTTGGATTGCAGCGGCGAATCCTGGCGCACCAGGTAGGCGCCTTCGATCAGCACGTACGGCGCGGTGAACGCAATACCCTGGCCGCGCAGCGGGTCCACGGCGAAAAAGCCGACGTCGGCCTGTTCCTGCGTCACCGCGTCCACCGACTTACCGGCGGTGTCGAACACCACGAATTCCAAGGGCAAACCCAGGCGCTGCGCCAGCGCACGGGCCAGGTCCACCGACACCCCGCCGGGCTCGCCCGTCTGCGCGTTGCGATGGGCCAGGATGGGGTTGCCCAGGTTGATGGAGGCGCGCAGGGTGCCGGTGGGCGCGAAGGCGGTGATCAATGCGGTGGTGATGTTGGTCATGGTGACGGCTTCGTGGAGGTGCAAAAAAGAAGGTTCATGCACGCGTGGGGCTGCTAGGCTGCAGCAGGTCGCTGATTTTGGCCAGGTTCTTCAGGGTCGAGCCCAGGTGGTCGCGCATGGCCAACGAGGCCTCATCGTTACGTTCGCGCGCCAGAAGGTCCAGGATGTGCAGGTGCTGCTCGCAATGGGGGCGGTAGCGTTCGCGGTTCTGCATCGACCGGTAAGACAGCAGGCGCCGCACCCGGTTGACGCGCTTGATGGTGTCGATGAAGAAGGCGTTGCCCGACGCTTCCACCAGCGATTCGTGGAACTGCACGCCGCGTTGGTGCAACTGGTCGGCGGTGTCGGTGTCGATGCCGCCTTGCAGCAGGTGGTGTTCGGCGGCGCGGCAGCGGGCCAGCACTTCGGGCGCCAGCCGGTAATTGGGCTCCAGCAGGGCCGCCGGCTCCAGCGCCAAGCGCAGCCGGTAGGACTGCAACAGGCTGTCCGGCGTGGTCAGCATGGACGAAAACTCCCAGCCGTAGCCGGGTTTTTTCTGGATCCAGCCTTCTTGTGCAACGCGCCCCAACACGGCCGTCAACTGGGCTTGGCTGAGTTTGTAGCGGGCTTTGAGCTGGGCTTCGGACACTTCCTCGGGCAGCAGGCCGCGCAGCCGGTCCTCGGCCAGTTGGAAGTAGACCGTGGTGGTGGGGTCGGTGTCGCTCAGGCCCAGCGCTTGGGCCAGGTCGTCGCCTGGGCCTGGGGCCGGGCGGGCCAGGAAATAGCCACGGTGCCGTTCGCGGCTGAGCAGGCCTCTCTCGTGCAGCAGCCCCAGCGCCTGGTTGATGGGCGAGCGCGACACCCGCAGACGGTCGGCAAGCAACTGCGCGGGCAGGTGGGCGCCTTCCGCCAAGCCTTCGCGGCGGATGAACTCGACGATCTGGGCGGCAATGGTGGTGTCGACACTCATGGTGAGGGATTGTGCCTGCACGCACCCGTTGGCGAGGCCCGATCGCGATGCTCGAGTCTAGGGTTTACCATGATGTGCATTTTGCATTTAACTAAAATAAAATGCAATTAAGCATCGGCGCCCGACCCCGCTGGGCACCCTCTCACTGGAGATTCGCATGAAGACATCACGCCGCCTGGCCCTTTGCACCCTTGCCTTGTCGGCTTGCGCCCTGGCGCCCTTGGCTGCCGTGGCACAGGACTACCCTTCGCGTCCCATCAGCATCGTGGTGCCGTTCTCGGCCGGTGGTGGGGTGGACACGGTGGCGCGCCTGCTGGCCGAAAAGCTGCGCACGACCTTGAACACGGCCATCGTGGTGGACAACAAGGCTGGCGGCAGCGGCATGATCGGGGCGCAAGCGGTGGCCAAGGCCAACCCCGACGGCTACACCGTGCTGCTGGGCTCGGCTGGCGAAACCGCCATCAACCCCTTCGTTTACAAAGGCCGCATGGCCTACGACCCGGCCAAAGACCTGCTGCCTGTCACCCTGGTGGTGAAGGTGCCCAATGTGTTGATCACCAGCCCTCGCCTGCCGGTCAGCAACACCGCAGAACTGGTGGCGCACGCCAAGAAAAACCCCGGTCGCCTCAGCTACGCCACCAGCGGCGTGGGCAACCCGCAGCACCTCAATGGCGAATTGCTGGAAGAACTGGCCGGCATCCACATGGTGCACATTCCCTACCGGGGCGCCTCCGGTCAGTTGGTGGACGTCACCTCCGGCGTGGTGGACATGACTTTCGTTAGCTACACGGCGGCCAAGTCCTTCATTGAAACCGGCCGGGTCAAGGCGATCGCGGTGACCTCGGCCAAGCGCGCCGCGTTTGCGCCCGACATCCCGGCGCTGGCTGAATTCGCGCCGCTGTCCAAGTACGACCTTGAAAACTGGTTCGGCCTGTTCGCCCCGGCGGGCACGCCCGAGCCGGTGGTGCAAAGGCTCAACGCTGCCGTGACCCAGGCCCTGAAAGATCCCGAACTGGCCAAAAAGCTGCGCGAGCAAGGCGGTGAGCCCTCGCCGATGACGCCCCAGCAGTTCCGCGACTTCGTCAAGAAGGAGTCGGTCCAGTTTCAACGCATTGTGGACACGGCCAAGATCGTGGCGCAGTAACCATTCTGGGGTGGGGCCGATGCAGGCACCGGCCTCACTCAGAAAAGTCCCAGACCGTCCGATGTCTGGTTTTTGAAGCAGTAGGTGTCGCCATCGAGCGCCAGTCTGGAGAAGCATGATGCAAACGAAGATGAACTTTTACACGCGTTGGTTGGCGGGTGCCGGTTTGGCGCTGACCGTGGTAGCCACCCCTGCCTGGGCCTTCTCGCCGGGCAGCACCGAATGCGTGGCTCCCGCCGGCGCGGGCGGCGGGTGGGACATGATGTGTCGCTTCATGGGCAAGACGCTGCAAGACCTGAAGCTGGTGCCCGGCACTATGCAGGTGACCAACAAACCCGGCGGCGGCGGCGGTGCGGCCTATGCCGAGGTGGTGGCCAAGCGCAGTGCTGAAAACAACCTGATCGTGGCCGCCTCGTCCAACACGGCGGTCCGCCTAGCGCAAGGCGCCTACCCGGGCAACACCGAAGACCAGGTCCGGTGGCTGGGCGCGGTGGGCGTGGACTACGGCGCGGTAGCGGTGGCTGCAGACTCCCCGTTCAACACCCTGCCTGAGCTGATGGCCAAGGTGAAGGAGAACCCTTCGCAGTTTTCGTTTGCCGGTGGTTCGGCGGTCGGTGGTGGCGACCATTTGAAGGCCTTGACGGTGGCCCGCAAAACCGGCGTGAACAACCTGCGCAGCATCAAATACGTGGCGTTTGACGGCGGCGGCGAGGCCGTGACCCAGTTGCTTGGGGGCAAAGTGCAAGCCTTCACCGGTGACATTTCCGAGGTCAAGGGCTTTGTGGATGCGGGCAAACTGAAAGTCCTGGCCATCCTGGCGCCGCAACGCCTGGACGGCGAGTACAGCAAGTTTCCCACGGCGCGTGAGCAAGGCATCGACGTGGTCAGTGCCAACTGGCGTGGCTTCTTCGCACCCGGCAAGGCGAGCGATGAGGCGTACAACTTCTGGGTGAAATCCCTCGCAACGGCCTATGCGTCCAAAGAGTGGCGCGAAATCATGGCGAAGCAAGGTTGGTCGTCGTTGGATGTGCGCGGTCCGGACTTCCAGAAGTACGTCAAGGACTCTATCCAGGAATACCAAGTTCTGTCGCGCGAGATTGGTCTGATCAAGTAACAGCTGAAGCCGGCCTGCCCTGCTGTGCTGCGGGGCAGGCTTTTTTGTGTGCATTT
>CAZGDZ010000062.1:0-9040 GCA_964524855.1 uncultured Macromonas sp. | reverse complement strand
CGGTGATGGCGAACACTGGTCCGCCTTTGTGGCGCCCGACTTGGCGCCGGTGTTTGCGGACACGCCCAGCTTGGACCTGCCACCCAGCCCCGAAGGACAGGCGGACCTGCTAGCCAGCCTGCGAAGCATCACACCCACTGAGCTGGCTCAAGTCCTGAAAGCGCTGTTGCCAGCCCAGGCACCGACACATGCGCCTCCCGGCACGCCACGTGCTGCCCTGCCAACCGGCCAAAGCAGCGAACGAGCCACCAATCCGGCGCAAGCCTTTTTGCTGAAAGTCATGCACGACGAGTCGGTGGACCTAGCCTTGCGGGTCAAGGCCGCCGAAGCTTTGCTGCCCTATTTTTGACGGTGCCCCTCTCTAGGCGCAGCCCTATCACAGCCCAGCGGCATGGTGCCGCAAATGGTCCTCCACGAAGGTGCTGATGAAATAGTAGCCGTGGTCGAACCCTTCGTGACGGCGCAACGTCAGCGGCTGGGCAGTCGCTTCACAGGCCTGCTCCAGCAGGTGCGGGTGCAACTGTTCGGCCAAGAATTTGTCGGCCAGCCCCTGGTCCACCAAAATGCCTTGGGGGAACAGCGGCGGCAGGCCGTTGGCGTGGCGTTGGCGGATCAGCTCGGTCGCATCGTGCGCAACCCAGGTGGCGCGGTCGTCGCCCAGGTAGCCTGCAAAGGCTTTTTGGCCCCACGGGCACTGCATGGGCGCGCAGATGGGCGCGAACGCGCTAAGGCTGCGAAAACGGTCCGGGTGGCGGTAGGCCAGCGTGAGCGCGCCGTGCCCGCCCATGGAGTGCCCCATGAGGCCCAACCGCCGCGCCGAGATGGGCAAGTGCTCCCCCACCAGCGGCAGCAACTCGTCCATCAGGTAGCTTTCCATGCGCCAGTGGACAGACCACGGCGCATGGGTGGCGTCCAGGTAGAAGCCGGCCGCCACACCAAAGTCCCAACTGTCGGCCTGGCCGGGCACGTCGGTACCACGCGGGCTGGTGTCGGGCATCACAAGCGCCAGCCCCAGTTCGCTGGCCACGCGCTGGGCGCCGGCCTTGACGGTGAAGGTCTCTTCAGTGCAAGTGAGCCCCGCCAGGTAGACCACCGCCGGCACCGGACCCTGTTGGGCCTGGGGCGGCAAGTAGACGGCAAAGCGCATCGGCAGGCCAATGGTGGCCGATTCGTGTTGATAGAAGCGCTGCACGCCGCCGAAGCAGGCGTGCTCGCTGAGCAGCGTGGGGGCGACAACGACAGCGGGAACGCTCGCGCCGCAAGGGCTGCAGGCATCGGTCTGGGCCAGACGGTTCATCGCCACGCGCTCAAAACTCGACCACCGCGCGGATGGACTCGCCGCGCTTCATCAGGTCGAAACCTTCGTTGATCTGCTCCAACTTCAGCTTGTGGGTGATCAGGCTATCAATGTCGATCTTGCCATCCATGTACCAGTCCACGATTTTGGGCACGTCGGTGCGGCCACGCGCACCGCCGAATGCCGAGCCTTCCCATTTGCGGCCGGTGACGAGCTGGAACGGGCGGGTAGAGATTTCGGCGCCCGCTTCGGCCACGCCGATGATGATGCTGCGGCCCCAGCCTTTGTGGGTGCATTCCAGCGCTTGGCGCATCACCTTCGTGTTGCCGATGCACTCGAACGAGTAATCAGCACCCCCATCGGTGAGTTGCACGATGGCGTCCACAATGTTGCCACCTGCCGCCTCAATGTCTTTCGGGTTCAGGAAGTGGGTCATGCCGAACTGGCGCGCCATGGCTTCGCGTGCGGGGTTCAGATCCACGCCAATGATTTTGTCCGCGCCCACCATTTTGGCGCCCTGGATGACGTTCAAGCCGATGCCGCCCAGGCCGAACACGACCACGTTGGCACCCGCTTCCACCTTGGCGGTGAAGATGACAGCACCAATGCCGGTGGTGACGCCACAGCCGATGTAGCAGACCTTGTCGAACGGCGCGTCGGGGCGGATTTTGGCCAGCGCGATCTCGGGCACCACGGTGTGGTTGGCGAAGGTGCTAGTGCCCATGTAGTGAAAAATCGGGTCGCCGTTCAAGCTGAAGCGGCTGGTCGCGTCGGGCATCAGGCCCTTGCCCTGGGTGCCGCGGATCAGTTGGCACAGGTTGGTCTTGCGGCTCAGGCAGAACTTGCACTGGCGGCATTCCGGCGTGTAAAGCGGAATGACGTGGTCGCCTTTCTTGAGCGTGGTCACGCCCGGGCCTACGTCCACCACCACGCCCGCGCCTTCGTGACCCAGGATGGCGGGGAAGATGCCCTCGGGGTCGGCGCCGCTGAGGGTGTAGTAGTCGGTGTGGCAAATGCCAGTGGCTTTGATTTCGACGAGCACCTCGCCGAATTTGGGGCCTTGCAGGTCCACGGTTTCAATCGTCAGGGGTTGGCCGGCCTTCCAGGCCACGGCTGCGCGGGTTTGCATGACGGTCCTTCCTTGGGGGTGTTGTGGTTTGAGGCGTGATCGTATCCGTGAAAAGCAGGCTTTGCTGGGTGCCCGCTCACGGCGCCACGAACCCCAGTGCTTGCAGCCGCTGGTACAAGCCTTCTGCCAATTGCTGATACCCACGCGCATTGGGGTGGATCGGGTCCGCCTGCAGTGCCGGGTCAGACAACACTTCGGACAACACGTCCGCCACCAAAGCCACGCCCTCTTCCTTGGCGAGCTCCGGGTACAGCGGCGCGTCGGCCAAGCGGGACGCCACCGCCGCCAGCAGGTTGGGGGCCGGCACCCCCACCAGCACCACCTGCGCACCTTGGGCCTTGGCTTGGCGCACCAGATCCCGCAAATCCTCCTTGACCAGCGCGGGCGCGCGGCGTCGAAGAAAATCATTGCCGCCCAGCTCGATGATGACCAGCGCCGGTTGATGCTCGCTCAGCAAGGGCGCCAGGCGACTGCGGGCGTTCTGGGCGGTGTCCCCCGGCACACCCGCGTTCACGATGTCCCAGCCAATCCTGTCGGCCAACAGGCGGGGCCAATCTTCGCCGGGAGCAGCGCCAGTGCCGAAGGTAATGCTGTCGCCCAGGGCAAGCACCTTGGCCCCTGCCGGCATGGCGGACCAGGACGATGCCCCCTGGCAGCCCACGAGGGGAAACGCACAGACCGCAGCCAAAACCCACCAACTGGAACGGCGACTGCAGTGAGGCCAAAGCTTGCTCGGTGTGCGGGGGGTGTCGGTCATTCCGCCAGCATAGCAACCAGAGAGGTACAAGCCACCTCCGACGCTCAAGAGATTGGTAGGATTGCACCATGGGCATGAAACCACTGCCGCTGGCAGGGGGCTTCTTGCAGCAGGCCAGGAACCTGACCCGAGTGCCCCCGAACACCACATCGCTTGCTTTGCCATGACCTACCCCACTGACGACACCGCCGACATGGCCAACCCACGCACGCAGGCGATGCTGCAGCGCCTGCACAAGGCCATGGCCGACATCGAAGCCGAGATTGCGACCCACCATGGGGTCTATCCGTACAACCATGGGCGCGTGACCCAGTCGGAGCTCTGCCGGCGCGCCGATGTAAAAAAAGCCACGCTGCAAACCCCTTTGCACAAAGACACCACCCGGGTTGCGGTGATGGACTGGCTGGAGGGCCTGGCTGCGACACTGGCTGGCAGCCGCGATGCCAACCGGGAGCGCGTGACCGCCGTGGCCGACCACCTGACGCTGGAAGTGCAGCGCTTGAGAACCGAGCTGGAACAGGCCAAAGCGCAAGTGGCAACGCTCACCGAAGAAGTGGCCCGCCTGCGACAGACTGCCCTTCAGGGCTGAAACCGAGGGTGAATCACCCCAAACACCAACACATGAACACCACCTCTTCCCATACCAACGCCCCCCTGGACAACGCCCGCCACTGGGTGAGGGCCGTGGTTGCCATCCTTGAAAAGCTGCACGGCGAGGGTTTCCTGGCCGGTGGGGCGTTTCAGAACCTGGGTCTGTCCAAAATCAAAGGCGCACTGAATCAACCCCCGCAACCCGGACACCTCCAGGAACTGGACGGCTTCGTGCGGAAGATTGAAGCGCTCTTTGCATCGCAACAACTGCTGCATGCATCGGCCACCGAGAAATTTCAGTCGCTGTTCAGCGGCTATTTGCAAGCGGCTTTGCAGGCCTGCGCGGCGGCGGTTGACGCGGACAACAACCGCCCCTCGGGAATCACCCTCCATTGAGCGGGCCGCACAATACCGTCCATGAAAACCTTGCTGCTTTTTGTAGCAACCGCCCTGGCCGAAATCGTGGGCTGTTACTTGCCGTACCTGTGGCTCAAACAAGGCAAACCCATGTGGTTGCTGATTCCCGGCGCCTTGAGCCTGGCCCTGTTTGCCTGGTTGTTGACCTTGCATGAAACCGCCGCTGGCCGTGTCTACGCGGCCTACGGCGGCGTCTACGTGTGTGTGGCGCTCGTGTGGCTTTGGGCGGTTGATCAAGTGCGCCCGACCGCGTGGGACATCGCGGGCGTTGCTGTCGCCTTGCTTGGCATGAGCATCATCATGTTTCAACCCGTCCGGTGATGTCATGGAAGTTGGCGCTCAGCCTCATTCTTGGCAATCAGTCCAGAACAGACCGCTTTGAGCCCCGCCTTTTTTCCACCACCGAGGCGTTGCACGCGCAATGCACCTTGCGGTACCTTCGGCGGATGGCTTGGAGTGTAAAAATGAAAAAAGCCCAAGTCGCGTTAACGACTTGGGCTTTATCTTGGCGGTGGGGGTAGTCCCGAGCGAACCATTCTCTGCTCCGTCTTATCGAAAATTTTGAATAGTTCTTACTTTTGCATGGGCTAAAGCAAGCTACCAAAAAGCGCGCGCGCGTGCATGCGTGGAGTTGGAGTTGGAGTTGGAGATGTGCAGCCGACGCCTATGGATGCAACCATCGACAACAGGTGGCGGTCATGGCGTTCATTGCTTGATCATGAGTTCGTTCTTGACGCTGCTCGCACCTTCGGCCGCCGCCGCGAGCTTGCCGGCCTGCTCGATCTGGGCCTGGCTGTTGACGAAGCCGGTGAGCTGAACCTCGCCCTGGTGGGTGAGCACGCTGATGTCGAAACTCTTGATGCCTGGGTCCGACAGCAGCGCGGCCTTGACGCGGCCGGTGACGGTGGTGTCGTCGATCGCGGTGCCCACGGTGCTGGGGGGGCCCTTGAGGGTGATGGCGTTCTCAACCCCTGCCACACCGGCCACTGCCCGGGTGAGGGAGACGGCCTGGTCGATCTGGGCCAGGCTGTCCACATAGCCGCTGAGCTGCACCACGCCCTTGCGCGTTTCAACTTGCAGATCGAGGCTCTTGACGAGGTCGTCGGCGACCAGCACGGACTTGACACTGGAGGTGATCACGGCGTCGTCCACCTGGGTGCCCAGGGTCATGGGCGAGGACAGCGAAGGCGTGGCTTCGGTTTCAGCAGACTTGCTGCAGCCGCCGAGCGCGGCCAGGGCCGTGATACTGGTGGCCAGAAAGGCGGTGCGGATGCGGTGGTGTGCGGTCATGGAATGCTCCTGCGGTTAGAAAAAAGAGGGCTCAGCGGGCGAGATAACCACCGTCGATGGGGTAGTATGCGCCGGTGACAAAGGAGGCCCGCGTGGAAGCGAGCCAGACCACCAGTTCGGCCACCTCGTCGGGCAGGCCCAGGCGGCCGATAGGATGCGCCGCGACCAGCGCGGCGTGCACCGCAGGATCGGCATCCAGCGCGCTGATCATAGGAGTCTGGATAAAGCCGGGTCCGACGACGTTGATGCGCAAGCCCTTTGCGCTGTACTCGAGTGCGGCAGCCTGCGTCAGACCCAGCACGCCGTGTTTGGCGGCGGTGTAGGCGGCGGCCGTGGCAAAGCCGACCGCGCCGAGGATGGAGGCCACGTTGACGATCGCACCGCCGCCGCCGCGCAACAGGGCCGGTATCTGGCTGCGCATGCCGTAGAACACACCCGATAGGTTGACGTTGATCACCTGTTCCCAGGCATCCAGCGGGTAGTCGGCCAGCATCGCGGCTGCGCCACCGATGCCGGCGTTGTTGCAGGCGACGTCGAGCCGGCCGAAGTGCGCCATGGCCTGGTCTACCAGGGCCTGTGCGTCATCGGGCTGCCCCACATCCGACACGGCGAACAACGCGTCATTGCCCAGGGCCTGAACCCGCCGGAGGGTCTCGTTGCCGGCGTGCGGATCCAGGTCGGCCAACACCAGATGTGCACCTTCTCGGGCAGCCACCAGCGCAATGGAACGGCCAATGCCCGATGCAGCCCCGGTGACGAGAACCACTTTGTCTTTCAGCATGGAACGAACTCCATCGATGGTGGTGACCGTGAACTGCAACGGCCGTGGACCCCGTGGCCGGGAGCACCAGCCACTGGGGAATGGGTGGACCTTAGGGCGTACCGTGTCGCGAGTCTGTGCGGTAGCGGACGTAACGCGGCGCGATGACTCTCGGCGAAACCTACTCGCTCCAGACGCGTCCTGCTGTACGCTGCACCGAGGATCGGCACGCCTTGCGGAACCGTCCGAACCAGGAGCAGCCGATGACACCGACGCGAACCGAAACGGACAGCATGGGCCCCATAGAAGTGCTCGCCGATGCGCTGTGGGGCGCGCAGACCGAGCGCAGCCGGCGCTACTTTGCGATCGGCCAGCAGCGCATGCCGCTGACGATCAGCCAGTCGCTGGCCGAGATCAAACGTGCCGCGGCCGAGGTCAACCGCGACCTGGAGCTGCTGGCCCCCGACAGGGCCGACGCCATCGCCGCCGCCGCCGCCCGTGTGGCCGCGGGGGAGTTCGCCGCCCAGTTCCCGCTCTCGGTCTGGCAGACCGGATCCGGCACGCAGAGCCACATGAACGTCAACGAGGTCATCGCCCGGCTCGCCAGTGCCGCGCTGGGCGACGGGGCGCCGCCGGTGCATCCGAACGACGAGGTCAACCGGGGCCAGTCGTCCAACGACGTGTTCCCGACCGCGATGCACATCGCCGCGGTGCGCGCATCCGGGCCCTTGCTGGATGCACTGGCGCAGCTGCGCGGCGCGATACGGGACCGGGCGACCGCCTTCGCCGGCATCGTCAAGATCGGTCGCACCCACCTGCAGGACGCCACGCCGGTCACGTTCGGGCAAGAATTCGGCGGCTACGACGCCCAGCTGGGCCTGGCCGAAACGGCGCTGCGCGAGGCCCTGCCCGGCGTGCACGCGCTGGCCATTGGCGGCACGGCGGTTGGCACCGGGCTGAACACCCACCGCGCATTCGGCGCCCGCGTGGGGGCGGTGCTGGCGCGCCGCCTGGACGCGCCGTTTGTCCTGGCCGACAACCTGTTCGCGGCCATGGCCGGACACGAGCCGCTGGTGCGGCTGCACGGTGCGCTGCGGATGCTGGCGGTGGCGCTGAACAAGATCGCCCACGACATCCGGCTCATGGGCAGCGGCCCGCGCGCCGGTCTGGGTGAACTGCGCCTGCCGGCCAACGAACCGGGCAGTTCCATCATGCCAGGCAAGGTCAACCCGACGCAGGTCGAGGCCCTGACCATGGTCTGCGCGCAGGTCATAGGGCACGACGTGGCGCTGGGCATCGCGGCCGGCCAGGGGCATTTCGAGCTGAACGCCTTCAAGCCGCTGCTCGCCTTCAACTTGCTCGACAGCACCGAGTTGCTGACGGACGCCATGCGGAGTTTCGCCAACCACTGCGTTGCCGGCCTGGAGGCGGACACGGCCCGCGTGCAGGACCTGCTGGAGCGCTCGCTGATGCTGGTGACCGCGCTGACGCCGAACATCGGCTACGACCGCGCCGCCAGGATCGTCCGACACGCCCAGGCCCACGGCCTGGGTGTGCGCGAGGCGGCGCTGGCGGTGGGGGGCGTCAGCGCCGCGGAGTTTGGTGCCTGGGTGGTTCATTCGCGTATGCTGGGGCCCGACTGAGCCGCAAGCCGCAGGTGCGGGAGTATCATGGGTTTTCATCGGGGTGCGCTGTGCGTGACCCCACCCCGCACGGTCTTGCTTGAATCGTCACCGGTGGCAGCGTCGCCCCTGGCGGGACAAGTCCTCCACAGGAGCAGTCCCTTGACATCCGCACCCACCCAGCCGCCGGGCGAACCCATCCGGCTGGCCACTGGCGCCCTGCTGGCGGCACACGCGCGGGATGAGGCGCTGTTCGGCGTCACGCGCGTGCTCACTTTTGCTGGCGCACGGGGTCTGAGCGCCGCCAGTGGTTTCTTCTTCGAACGTGATGACCGGCTGTACCTCGTCACCAGTCGGCATGTGCTATTCGACGCCAAAAGCGGGCACACGCCCGACCGCATCGAGATAGAGATGCACACCGACCAGCGCGACCTGACGCGGATGGCCAGGTTGTCGATCCTGCTGCACCGCGGCGGCGTGGCCGCCTGGCACCAGGCCCGCGACAGCGGCGGAGAGGTCGATGTGGCGACCCTCGAAATCGACCGGAACACGATGCCGGCGGGCGGTGTCTTGCAGCCCTTCGGGCCGCAGCACCTGGGCGTCGGGTTCGACTGTTTCGACGTGGGCGACCGGCTGGCCATCCCGGGCTTCCCGCTCGGGTTCTTCGACACCGTGCACCACCTGCCGGTGGTGCGCCAGGCCAGCATCGCCTCGTTCTACGGCATCCGCTTCCAGGGCCAGGGCCTGTTCCTCACCGACGCCCGCATGCACCGTGGCAGCAGTGGCTCTCCGGTGCTAGCGCATCTGGGGGTCAATGGTTCCGGACATCAGCGGTGGAGTCTGCTGGGCGTGCACTCCAGCCGCATGGACATGGCCACTCGCGACCTGGTGCAGGACGAATCTCTGGGGCTGAACTGCGCCTGGTATGCCGATGTGCTGATGACCTTGACGACCGGTGATCTTTGAAACGGCGCTTCTGGCTTGACACCCTCTTGCTCTCCAGTAAGTTGTTCACGCCGAGGCGCGTTCGGTTGCTGAATCGACCTGGTTGTTTGGGAATCCTGGGTCGAACGGGGTGACGGGCGGATCTGACGGCCATGAGCAGAACACGATTCGCAGCATCATGGAGCTCAAAGGCAACGATAGACCTCTGATCGCAGTGGCTTGGCCGCTTTCG
>CAZGDZ010000061.1:6054-9048 GCA_964524855.1 uncultured Macromonas sp. | reverse complement strand
CCCCACCTGACCCGGTTGGCCGCTTCCCCATGCGGGAAGGCCCGTCGGGTTCGATTGTATGTCAGCGCGAGGCCGTTCGTCGGGTGGGCTGAACGATTCGCCCGATCGGCGAGCGGGACAATGTCATGTGGATTTCATGGGCGAGCGCTAAATTGTGGTTCATTGACGTTCTCTGCACTTCATCACACCATGTCTTTACCTTTTGTTTCTTCGCGCCGTGACTGTTTGCGGTTTGCCGTGTCGGCCGCCATGGTCGGCGTCTCGGGCGGGGTTCGTGCCCAGAGCTACCCCGAACGGACGGTGCGCATTGTGGTGCCGTTTGCCCCCGGTGCTGGCACCGATGCGATGGGTCGCCTGATGGCGAGCAAGCTGTCTGAGTTGATGCAAACCCCCTTCGCGGTGGAAAACAAAACCGGGGCCTCGGGCGCGATCGGGGCCCAGGCGGTGGCTCAGAGCCCGGCCGATGGCCATACCCTGTTGCTGGCGGCCGCGCCGTTCACCACTGTGCCGGCCGCGCTGTCCACCGCCGGCTACGACCCGTTGAAGGACTTTGCGCCGGTTGGCATGTTGGCCACCGGCCCGCTGGTTTGGGTGGTGGGCAGCCAGGTGCCGGTCAACTCCATGCAGGAACTGCTGGCCATGGCGCGGCAACGCCCTGGCGTGTTGAACTACGGCTCGGCCGGTGTCGGTGGCGTCAATCATCTGGTGTTGGAGATGTTCAAAGCGCGCACCGGCACGTTCATCACCCACATCCCGTACCGGGGCATCAGCCCGGCGGTGGCGGACACGCTGGGCGGGCAAATTCAGTTGCTGACCGGCACCATCCCGGCGCTGTTGCCCATGATCCGGGAAGGGCGCCTCAAGGCGTTGGCGGTGACCAGCGCAAAGCGATCGGCGGTGTTGCCCCAGGTGCCCAGCATGGCCGAAGTGGGTTTGCCCGACTTTGATGTGCTGAATTACTTTGCCCTGGTTGCACCGCGCGGTACGCCGGCGCCGGCTGTGCAGGCCCTCAACGCGGCATTGAGCCGTGTGGCCAAATTGCAAGATGTGCAGACCCGCCTGGCGAACGATGCCTTGGAGGCCGCCACCGACAGCCCCGACCAGCTTGCCCGCTTTTTGTCCCGAGATTTCGCGGCCTGGAAAGACGTGGTGCGGCGGCAGAACCTGCAGATCGATTCGGTGTGATGTTGTCGCCGAGGGGTCGCAGCTGGCCCCGGGGCGGCCGATAGAATGGCGCCATGTCTTACGTTGTCCTGGCCCGCAAGTACCGCCCCAAAAATTTCGCCGAAATGGTGGGGCAGGAGCACGTGGTGCAAGCCTTGGGTAACGCGTTGCGCACTCAGCGCCTGCACCATGCTTACCTGTTCACCGGCACACGTGGGGTCGGCAAGACGACGGTGTCACGCATTCTCGCCAAGTCGCTGAACTGCACAGGGGTTGATGGTCAGGGTGGCATCACCGCTGAACCTTGCGGCGTGTGTGACGCTTGCCGCGATATCGATGCCGGCCGATTTGTGGATTACACCGAGTTGGACGCGGCCTCGAACCGGGGCGTGGACGAGGTGCAAAGCCTGCTTGAGCAGGCGGTGTACAAACCTGTGCAGGGGCGCTTCAAGGTCTTCATGATCGACGAAGTGCACATGCTCACCAACACGGCGTTCAACGCCATGTTGAAGACGCTGGAAGAGCCGCCGGAGTATTTGAAGTTCGTGCTGGCCACCACCGATCCGCAGAAAGTACCGGTCACGGTATTGAGCCGTTGTCTGCAGTTCAACCTGAGGCCGATGGCGCCCGAAACCGTGCAGGAACACCTGCTGCGCGTCCTGAATACCGAGGGGGTGAGCAGCGATCCTGGCGCGTTGCGCCAGTTGGCGCGGGCTGCACGGGGGTCCATGCGCGATGCCCTGAGCCTCACCGACCAGGCGATTGCGTTCGGTGGTGGGCAGTTGCAAGAAGCCGCAGTGCGCCAGATGTTGGGCGCGGTGGACCGCCACCACGTGTGGACGCTGCTGGAGGCGCTGGCTGACGGCGACGGGGTGCAGGTGGTGGACACGGTGGACGATTTGCGTGTCAACGGTTTCAGTGCCGTGTCGGTGCTGGACGAGTTGGTGGGCATGCTTCAACGCCTGGCGGTGTTTCAGCAGGTGCCGACGGCTGCTGCCTCGGCCGACGATGCGGAGGACCGTCGCCTGGCGGCGTTGGCCGAAGCCATGCCCGCCGACGAAGCGCACCTGCTGTACAGCTTGGCGTTGCATGGTCGCTCTGAGTTGGGTTTGGCGCCGGACGAATATGCGGCGTTGAACATGGTCTTGCTGCGGCACCTGGTGTTTCGTTCGCCGGTGGCGGAAAAAAAAACTCTGAAACGGGCTCCGTTAGCTCCGCCGGCCGTTGAGCCTGCCGTGATGGCGCCGCCGCCCGTGGTGGCGGTGGTTGAAGCGCCGGCCGAGGCCCCCCGTCAAGAAAAGGCGGCTGATGCGGCGCTAGAAGCGGTCCCTGCGCCAGAGCCAGAGCCAGAGCCAGAGCCAGAGCCATTTTGGGACGATGCTTCACCGCCCGCTATCGAAGCAGTCCTGGAAATGGTCGCAGTGGAAGAGTCCATTGCTTCGGAAATCGCACCCCCAGCGTTGCCGCCCACGGCCTCCAGCATGGACGCCTCGCTGGGCGATTTCTGGTTTAACCAGGTGCAGGCCCTCATCCGCGCGGAAGCCGTGACCGCGCTGGTGCGCGAACTCGCTCTCCAGTCTTGCTTGGTCCAACGCACTGCTGATGCCTGGACCCTGTCAGTGCCTGGCAGTTCGCTGATGCACGCCGGCAGCCGGGAGCGACTGCAAGCCGCGTTGGCGGGCCAGGGGCACGCCGTTCGGCTCCACGTGGTGCAAGGCGCCGCAGACGACTCGCCGGCCCGTCGCTTGGCGGCTGCGGCCGCGGCGCGCTTGCGCGAAGCGGAGGCCACCTTGCGCGACGACCCATTCGTTCAGGCGATGATGCGCGACT
>CAZGDZ010000061.1:0-6044 GCA_964524855.1 uncultured Macromonas sp. | reverse complement strand
GCGCGACTTTGGCGGCAAAATCGTGTCTGGAAGCCTCCAGGCGCTCTGATTTTTTCAGTTACACACAAGGAAATACATGTTCAACAAAGGACAACTCGCCGGTTTGATGAAACAAGCCCAGACCATGCAGGACAACCTCAAAAAGGCGCAGGACGAGCTGGGTTCGATTGAAGTCACCGGTGAATCCGGGGCTGGTCTGGTGAAGGTGGTAATGACCTGCAAGCACGATGTGAAGCGCGTCACCATCGATCCCAGCCTGCTGGCGGACGACAAAGACATGCTGGAAGACTTGGTGGCAGCCGCCTTCAACGCCGCCGTGCGCCGAGTGGAGGAAACCACCCAGGAGAAGATGGGCCGCGTCACGGCCGGCATGCCCAGCCTGCCCGGGGGCATGAAGTTCCCGTTCTGAGGTGGACGGACACCGTTCCCTCGACGCTTTGGTGCGTGCACTCCAGTGCCTGCCGGGCGTGGGGGTGAAGTCGGCCTCTCGCATGGCCTACCACCTCATGCAGCACGACCGACCGGGTGCGGCTCGGCTCGCGCAGGCGCTGCAGGATGCCGCTGCACGGTTGCAACATTGCCGTTGGTGCCACACTTTTTCGGAAGAGGAGGTGTGCGCCACCTGCAATGATCCCCAGCGCGATCAAGGCCTGTTGTGCGTGGTGGAAACACCCGCCGACCAAGCTGCGCTGGAGCGAACCGGTGCGTACAGGGGTTTGTACTACGTGCTGTTGGGGCGACTCAGCCCGCTCGATGGGGTTGGCCCGCTCGAAATTGGCTTGCGCCAACTGCTGGATCGCTTGCAGGGGCCTGCGGACCCTGGGGTACGGGAGTTGATACTGGCCACCAGCTTTACCGCTGAAGGTGAAACCACGGCTCATGCAATTTCGCAAATGGCCCGCACTTTGTCGATCAAAGTGACCCGTTTGGCCCGTGGTGTGCCCATCGGCAGCGAGCTGGAATACGTCGACCTGGGCACCATTGCCCACGCTTTGGTCGATCGACGCTGACGTCGCAGGGAGTCCTGCCATGTCAGGGTTGTCCCGCTCGGGACTTTCCCGCTTCGGGCGGGACCGGATGGGCTGGCTAAGCTTGTTGTCCTATGCTGGTCGCAAAAGGGACGATGATGAAGCGGCGAGCGTTTGTGATCACAGGTTTGGCAGGAGGGTGGGCGGCGCAAGCAGTCGCCACCTCGGCTGGTCTGCGGCCGCTGACGGTGGTGGTTCCCAGTCAGCATCGGGTCAACCACCTGCCACTGGTGTTGGCCCAGCGCCTTGGCTATTTTGCGGCCGAGGGGCTGGATGTGTCGTTGCAACCCGTGCCGCCGACGGTGCGCACGCTGGCCGATTTGGCGAGCCTGCCTGTGCAGGTGTTTGCGGGCTCTTTTGAGCGCAATTTGTATTTGTCGGCGCAGGGCAAACCGCACCAATCGTTCGCGCTGATGTCCCGTTCCCCGCAAGTGGTGTTGGGCACCCATGTGCGCACGGCCAACCCAGGGGCTTCGCTGCGAGGTTTGGTCGGCGCCCGTGTGGGTGTGTCCGCGTCGGGCTCGTTGAGCCACCGCATGGCGCAGTTGATGCTGCTGCGCGAAGGCATGCGGGTGACCGACGTGCAGTTTGTGGAAGTGCCCGATGCCGAACAGGCGGTCTCGACGTTTTTGCGCGGTGATTTGGAAGCCATCTGCTATGTCGACCCGGTGATCTCTCGGCTGGAGCGGATCGGGGCGCTGAGGACGGTGGTGGACACGCGCAGCCTGAAGGCATGTGTGCAATTGTTTGGCGGCCCTGTTGCCTGTACCTGCTTGAGCGCCCCCGTGGAGTTCATCGACAAGGAGCCGGAGGTGGTGCAGGGGCTGACCCATGGGGTCGTCAGGGCGTTGAAATGGCTGCAAACCGCCGGGCCCTCCGACTTGGTGCGCCATGTGCCTGAAGCCTACATGGGCTGGGACCGCAGCGTGTTTCTGTCGGGCTTTGCCCGCTCGCGCGAAACCCTGGCGGTCGATGGTTTGTTCCACCAGCAGTCGGCCCGCAACGTGATGCGTGCGTTGGACCGTTTGCGTTTGCCCCTCGATCTGGGTGCTGTCAACCCAGATTTGACTTGGACCAACCGCTTTGCGCTGCGGGCCAAAGCGCGTTTTCGCGCCTGAACGTGGGTGGCAGGGCAGCGTCCATCGCCTAAGATCGCAGTCTTTGCCCGCCCCGTCTTTCGACGCATGAATCCTGACGCTTACCATCCTGACGCCTCCAGTCCAGACCATGCACGGCTGATGCAGCTTCGCCGTCAGTTGCATCACCACGCCCACCAGTATTACGTGCTGGACGAACCCACAATTCCCGACGCTGCGTACGACCGCCTGTTTCGGGAGTTACAGGCTCTTGAGCGTGAGCATCCCGATTGGGTCAGCGCGGATTCGCCCACCCAGCGGGTCGGTGGTGGCGTGCTGGACGGCTTCAATCCCGTGCGCCACCGGGTGCCCATGCTCAGCATCCGCACCGAAACCGACACCGAGGCCACAGGCGCGCAGGCGTTCGATGCCCGCGTGCGCAAAGAACTTGCATTGGGCCCGGACGCGCCCGCCGTGAGCTACGTGGCTGAGCCGAAGTTCGATGGCTTGGCCATCAGTTTGCGCTACGAGCAGGGCGTGCTGGTGCAGGCGGCCACCCGGGGCGATGGCGAGCAGGGGGAGGATGTGACCCAGACCATCCGCACCATCGGCCAGGTGCCACTGCGGTTGCAGACGGATTCTCAGCCTTGCCCGCCCGTGTTGGAGGTGCGCGGCGAGGTGTACATGCGCCGCGACGATTTTGAGGCCTTGAACGAGCGCCAGCGGGCGCGGATTGCTGCGGGTGCAAAAGGCGAGAAAACCTTCGTCAACCCGCGCAATGCAGCGGCTGGTGCGGTTCGGCAGTTGGATCCCGCGATTGCGGCCTCGCGCCCTTTGAGTTTTTTCGCGTATGGGCTTGGCGAAGTCACGCCTGCCGCCGAGGGCGGCCCCACTTTTGCCCGTCATTTTGAAATACTGCAAGCCCTGCGTCAGTGGGGTTTGCCAGTGTCCGATCTGGTGACTGTGTGCGACGGGCCCGAGGCCCTGGTGGACTTCCACCGCCGCATGGGCGAGCGCCGCGACCAGTTGCCGTTTGACATCGATGGCGTGGTTTACAAAGTGGACCGGCTCGACTGGCAGCGCAACCTCGGTTTTGTGACGCGCGAGCCCCGCTGGGCAGTGGCACACAAGTACCCCGCGCAAGAGCAGGTGACCACCGTGTTGGCCATTGACGTGCAGGTGGGCCGCACCGGCAAGTTGACGCCAGTGGCCAAGCTGGCACCGGTGTTTGTGGGGGGTGTCACCGTGACCAACGCCACGCTGCACAACGAATACGAAGTGCTGCGCAAAGACGTTCGGGTGGGCGACACAGTTGTTGTGCGGCGCGCGGGCGACGTGATCCCCGAAGTGGTGGCGGTGGTGTTGCCGGAGGGTGCCGTCCCTGTGGAGGTAACACCCGCTGACAGCGAGCCGCAAACCGATCTGTTTGCGCCTGCTTCCCGTGGGCCGTTGTTTCGCATGCCCGACACCTGTCCCGTGTGCGGCAGTACCGTCGTGCGCGAAGAGGATGAGGCCGATCACCGCTGCACCGGGGGCTTGTTTTGTGCGGCTCAGCGCAAGCAGGCCATTCTGCATTTTGCCCAACGCCGTGCGCTGGACATTGAAGGTCTGGGCGACAAGCTGGTGGATCAAATGGTGGATGCGCAAATCATCCGTGGGTTGCCTGACCTGTACCGCCTGGGTTTGAATGCCTTGGCTTCGCTTGACCGGATGGCGGAAAAATCGGCCAGCAACCTGATTCAGGCTCTAGAGGCGTCGAAAGCCACGACGTTGCCGCGCTTCTTGTTCGGCTTGGGCATCCGCCATGTGGGCGAAGCCACCGCCAAAGAATTGGCCCGGCATTTCGGCGGTCTGGATCGGTTGATGGATGCCACCGAAGACGAACTGCTGGCGGTGCGCGACGTGGGCCCGGTGGTCGCGCAGAGCATCCACACCTTCTTTGCCCAAGCGCACAACCGCGAGGTGGTTGAGCAGTTACGTGCCTGTGGCGTGCATTGGCGGGAAGGTGAGGGTGACAGCGACCAGCCGCAGACCCTGGCGGGGCAGACGTTTGTGCTCACCGGGACGCTGCCCACCCTGTCGCGCGACGAGGCCAAGGCGCTGATTGAAGCGGCGGGTGGCAAAGTCAGCGGCTCGGTGAGCAAAAAAACGCATTGTGTGGTGGCGGGCGCCGAAGCCGGCAGCAAGCTCGACAAGGCGCAAGAACTCGGGGTGCTGGTGCTGGACGAGGCCGGTTTGCTCGCTTTGCTGCAAGCAGGGTCCTCGCCAGCAGCGACCTGAGCATCAGTCGGTGAATTTGTAGTGGTCCCGGTTCAGCACGGCAGCGACGGCCGTGACTTCCTCGGGGAACATCTGGAAGTTCAGGGTGGCGTTGCACTGCTCCACCATGCCGCGCAACAGCCCGGCCGTGTTGACCTGCCCAGTGGGGCGAAAGATGCTGCTGCCATCACCGCCCACCCGGCTGGCGTGGCACTGCACGCATTGGTGTTCCCGGATCAACTGCTCACCCAGCGCCAGATCGGCCCCTCGGAAGATCGCGGCACCTTGGGCCTGAGCGGAATGGAGGTGTGCAGTGAGCAGCAGCCCCACCAACAGGGTGCCCAGCCCCACCTGAACGGGGCGAGTGATGGCCTGAGCCGCAGGAATGTGCTGGCGTCGCATGGTGTTGGTCCTCCTGTATGGGCGCCGAACCGCAGCCCCATGGATCCACTGTAGCCGATCAGACCGGACTTTCCAGCACTTCCAGCAAGTCGTTGGTGAGCTGCGCCTGCTCGCGGAATACATGCAGGCTGGGGCCGCTGATCAGGAAGGTGTCTTCCACCCGTTCGCCCAGCGTGGTGATTTTGGCCAGTTGCAGGTTGACGTGGTGGCGCGCCAGCACCCGGGCAATGCCATAGAGCAAGCCGTGCCGGTCGCTGGCCGACACGCTAAGCAGCCAGCGTTGCGCTTTCTCGTCGGGCTGCAGATCGACCCGTGGCACCACCGGAAAACTTTTCACCCGCCGCGACAGGCGGCCACGACTGGGCGAGGGCAGCGGCGCGGAAGGGTTGAGCGCCTGCGGCAGCTCGTTTTCGATCATCGCGATCAACTCGCGGTAATGCTCGGCCAGTGTGGTCGCCGCCACCTGAAAGGTGTCCAGTGCCCGTCGGTCGTGGGTGGTGTGAACCTTGGCGTCCAGAATGCTGAAGCCAGCTTCATCGAAGTAGCCGCAAATCCGGGCGAACAGGTCGGGCTGGTCGTCGGTATAGACCAGCACTTGCAGGCCTTCACCCACGGGAGACGGGCGGGACCGCACCACGGTGGTGGTCGCGCCGTCCGCGTGTGCCAGTGCGCGCGAAATGTGGCGCGTGTGCCAGGCGATTTCGTCCGGCTGGTGCCTCATGAAGTAGCTCACGTCGAGCTGGTCCCACAAGGCCTTGTGCGCCATGTGGGGCTGGGCGTGCAGGGCGAGGTTGGTTAGCGCCTCGCGCTTGCGGGATTCCACCAAAGCATCGGGCGCCGGCGAGCCGCCGCCGAGGGCCCGCAACGTGTAGCGGAACAGGTCTTCCAGCAGTTTGCCTTTCCAAGCGTTCCACACCTTGGGGCTGGTGCCTCTGATGTCGGCCACTGTCAGCAAATACAAGGCGGTCAGCCGGCGCTCGTCGCCCACGCGCTGGGCAAACTGGGCGATCACGTCCTGGTCGCTCAGGTCTTCTTTTTGCGCGATCCGGCTCATGGTCAGGTGCTCGGCCACCAGAAAGCGGATCAACTCCGCATCGGCGCGTGCAATCCCGTGTTGCCGCGCAAAGGCATTGACTTCTTTGGCGCCCAGCTCGGAATGGTCACCCCCCCGGCCTTTGGCAATGTCGTGGAACAGGGCCGCCGCGTACAGAATCCAGGGCGTGTCCCACCCCGCAGCCAGCCGCGAGCAGAACGGGTATTCGTGCGAATGCTCGGGAAT
>CAZGDZ010000060.1:6168-9084 GCA_964524855.1 uncultured Macromonas sp. | reverse complement strand
CGCTATTGTAAATGGGGCGATGGCCTTACCATTTGCGGCGTGACCGATTGGAGGACAGATTGCTGAATATTCGATGGAAGCTGGCCGTCTTGGGTGCCGCGTTGGGCCTGGGCGTTTCGTCTGTGGCGGCGGCCGCACCCGGCTGGGTCTGGCTGGACGACAGAGGACAAAAAGTCTTCAGCGATCTGCCGCCACCGGCCAACGTGCCCAACCAGAAAATCCTGCGCCAGCCCGGTGCAGCACCGGCCTCACCCGCCGTGGATACAGAGGGCAAACCCGCTGCGGCGCCTTCACCGCAGGCGAAGCCGGCTCCAGCACCGGCCGCGGGCGCACCCGCTCAGACCGATGAGCAGCGCCAAACCCAAGCGAAGGAAGATGCTCAGCGCAAATCCATCGAACGGCGCAATGCAGAAATCCGCGCTGACAACTGCGCTCGCGCGCGGGAGTCATTGGCCACGCTGTCCGGCGGCGGGCGACTGGTCACCACCAACGAACAAGGCCAACGTGTGATCATGGACCCCGCCATGCGGAATGCCGAACGCGCCAAGGTCGAGCAAATCATCGCCGACAACTGCCGCTGAAGGCGGCTGCGTTCAAGTCAATAACCAGACTTGGCGCCCGCACGGCGTTTGGCGAACAAGCCCGCCGTTTTGGCACCTTGCTGGTTGAACCGCTCGCGGCGCGCGACTTTGGGGTCCACCTGCAAGGGGCGGTGAACTTCCAGCCGGTCGCCATCCCGCAGTGCATGACTCAAGGTGGTTTTACGGCCCCACAGTCCCAACGTCAGTTCTGCGGGGATGATGGGCGAGCCCGCTTCGTCCAACGCAAACCATGCGGTCTGAGCCAAGGCTTGCGCCACGGTCGATCCCTCGGGCAAGGTCAACTCCAGCTCACGCACCTCGCGCGGGCCAGGACAATGAATCACGGTCACATGCACCATGGCTGCCTCAAGCACCATAGACCTGATCGGCCCGCTTCACGAATGCATCCACCAGGCTGCCTGCGATCTTGTCGAACACCGGCCCCACCAACATCGCCAGGGTGTTGCTCGCGAAGCCGTAATTCAAGGTGAATTCAATGCGGCAGGCGCGCTGGCTGCCGTCGCCCAGGGGCACAAACTCCCAGGTGCCGTCCAGGTGGGAAAACGGGCCATCCACCAGTTCGAGGCGGATGCTGCGGTCCTGCACATGGGTGTTGCGGGTGGTGAAACTCTTGCGCATGCCGCCGAACGCCATGCCGATCGACGCAACCGCGCCCTCGGGTGTTTGTTCCAGCACCTGCCCACTGCTGCACCAGGGCAGGAATTCGGGGTAGCGGGGAACGTCGGCCACCAGCGCGAACATTTCGTGGGCGCTGTGCCAGATCAGGACGGATTTGTGTACGGTTTTCATCGACGCGCGCGGCTTTCATACAATCTCAGGCCGCACCGGGATTGTAGAGGTCGCGGACCGTCCCCATATCAGTGCCATGTCATCCCCCAAAAAGTCCAACACCACCGCGCGCGATGGCCGCATCGCCGAGAACAAAAAGGCTTCTTTCAACTACGCCTTTGAGGAAAAGCACGAGTGCGGATTGGTGCTGCAAGGCTGGGAAATCAAGGCCTTGCGGGCGGGCAAGGTACAACTGACAGAAGGGTACGTGGTCGTTCGGGATGGCGAACTGTTCCTGATCGGCTGCCTCATCAACCCGCTGCGCACCGCCTCCACCCACGTCAGCGCCGACAGCGCCCGCACCCGCAAGCTGCTGATGCACAAGGCGGAAATCCTGCGCTTGATAGGCAAGGTGGAGCAAAAAGGCTACACGTTGGTGCCGATCAACCTGCATTGGAAAAACGGCCGTGTGAAGTGCGAAGTGGCCTTGGCCAAAGGCAAGGGCGAACACGACAAGCGTGACACGATCAAAGAACGCGAAGGCAAACGCGAGGTGGAGCGCGCAATGAAGCAACGCCAACGCTGACGCAGGTTCTGGCTTCGGCGGAAGCTAAACCAGCGCGCGCAACGGGTGAGCGTGGACCGGCCAGGGGCTGTCAAAGAACGGCGCCACCATGTCGGGCGTCACGTCCTCGATGCGAGCAGGCACCCAGCGTGGTGCATGGTCCTTGTCCACCGCCAGCGCGCGTATGCCCTCGACCGTTTCGCTCAAGTACCCGCTGCGCTGCAGGTGAGCGGTGTGAAAACAGTGGCGCACCAAGTCGCGCTCCATGCGCAGTTCATCGGCAAACGTCAGGCTTCGGGCGCGCCGCACCTGTTCCAGCACCACGTGCAGCATGAGTGGACTGCGGGTGCGCAATACCTCCAGCGCCTTCTCGGCCTGCGGAGTGGGAGTGCGCGCCAATTGGGCCACCACCGCCTGCACGCTGGGCTGACCAAACGCGGCCTCCACGGCGGGCGTCAACAGCGGGGCCTGCAGCGCCGTCTTGCGTTGCCAGCCGGCCACCTCCATCCAGTCCTGCCACAGTTCGGCCCAAGCCTTGCTGTCTGGGGCAGCGATCTGTTGCAACGCCGCCCAAGCGTCGGGCAGGCTGTGTGCGGGCGCCACAACGTCCGCCAAGCCATAGGCCAGGGCCTCGTCAGCACCCATCACATGGCCGGTCAATGCCAGGTATTCGCCCACATGGCCGGGGCAGCGGCTCAGGAAGTGGCCGCCGCCCACGTCCGGAAACAGACCGATCGCGGTTTCAGGCATCGCCATCTTGGTGTGTTCGGTGACGATACGGACACTCGCGCCCTGGCTCACGCCCATGCCACCACCCATGACAATGCCATCCATGAACGCGATGTAGGGCTTGGGAAAGTGATGGACCAGGTGGTTGAGGGTGTATTCCTCGGTGAAAAAATCTTCCAGTGCTGGATCGCCCCGGGTAGCGGCGTCGTGGAAAAAACGGATATCGCCACCGGCACAAAACGCGCCAAATGG
>CAZGDZ010000060.1:0-6158 GCA_964524855.1 uncultured Macromonas sp. | reverse complement strand
AGGCCATGTCGTAGGGCGAATAAAACGACGCCACCGCGCGGATGGTGGGATCGTCCCGCCAAGCCACTAGGGCTTGAGTCAACGCACGAACCATCGGCAAACTCAAGGCGTTGAGCGCCTTGGGGCGATTCAAGGTCAGCAGACCAACGCCATGGGCGCTGACCTCAACGATCACGTCCGGTGTTGCGCTGTGCATCTTCGGCTTCCAGGGTTTGAATGCGGTAGTGGCCCTGGCGTTCGCGCCGGCCCAACCACTCGTTGACGAGCAGCGCGCCCAGCACCAGGGAACCGCCCTGCACCACGTAGGGCGCTGGCGCTTCATTGGCCCAGACCCAAGCCAGGGCGATGCCAAACAACACTTCCAGCAACGCCAGCAACGACACTTCAGGAGCCGACAACACCCGCGCACAAATGACCGACAGCACGCACGGCAACGCCAATTGCCCCACTCCCAAAGCGGCCAACCAAGCCACATCGTGGGCCGAGGCCTGAAGCGGCCACGCCAGGGGCAAGGTCACCAGCGTTGACAGCAGCCCGCCAACCAGCACCGCCGGCACCAAATCGACCGCATGACCACTGCGTTGACTGCGCTGCACCAAGGTCCAATTCAGCGCACCGGCCAAAGGCACGGCGAACGCCACGGCACTGCCCAGCCAACTGCCCTCGCCCACTTGCCGGCCAAACATCCAGGCAATGCCCAACCCCGCCACCGCAATGGCCCACCAGGTTCGGGACGGCAATCGGTGCCCAATCAACACCCGTGACATGACCGCCGTCAGCAGCGGCCCGGCGGCCATGGTCACCAACACGTTGGCCACGGAGGTCAAGGTGAGCGCGACCATGAAGGCGGTGAACATGACCGACCAACAGGCCCCAGATGCCCACAGCATCCAGCCTTCCTGGGCCATCCGCCGCCAGATACCGCGTCCCTGCCAGAGGGGTAACACCACCAGCAGAGTCACGAAGGTGAAGAAGCTGCGCCAGAAGGTCACTTCAAACGCGTGCGCAGCCTCCAACTGGCGGGTCACCACCCCTGCCGTGGACCACAGCAGGGTGACCAGCACCATCAGGCCAACGGCCTGGCCATGTTTGAGCGCCATGGAAAGGGCAAATTACGCTCAGGCGGCGTCGCGGCTGGCGCGCTTGCGCTCGTGCTCTTTCAGGTGACGCTTGCGCAGGCGGATGCTCTTGGGGGTGATTTCCACCAGCTCATCGTCGTCGATGAAGTCCACACCGTATTCCAGCGTCAGTTCAATCGGCGGGGTGATCTTGACCGCGTCTTCCTTGCCGCTGACGCGGAAGTTGGTCAACTGCTTGGTGCGGGTGGCGTTCACGATCAGGTCGTTGTCGCGGCTGTGGATGCCCACGATCATGCCTTCGTACACCGGATCGTTCGGTCTCACGAACATGCGGCCACGGTCGTCCAACTTGCCCAGCGCGTAGGTAAAGATTTCACCATCGTCCATGGAAATCAGCACGCCGTTCTTGCGGCCGCCAATGTCACCTTTGTGCGGCTCGTAGCCGTCAAAAATGGAGGCAATCAGGCCGGAACCACGGGTCAAGTTGAGGAATTCGTTGCTGAAGCCGATCAAACCACGCGCCGGAATGCGGTATTCCAGACGCACACGGCCCTTGCCGTCCGGCTCCATGTTGACCATTTCGCCCTTGCGCAAACCCAGTGCCTGCATCACGCCGCCCTGGTGCTCTTCTTCCACGTCAGCAGTGACCAATTCCATCGGCTCGTGCTTCTCGCCGTTGATGTCCTGGAACACCACGCGCGGCTTGGAAACGGCCAGTTCGTAGCCTTCACGGCGCATGTTTTCCAGCAGAATGGTCAGGTGAAGTTCACCACGGCCGGCCACTTCAAAAATGCCGTCCTCGTCGGTTTCCTTCACGCGCAGCGCCACGTTGTGCTGCAGTTCTTTCTGCAGGCGGTCCCAGATCTGGCGGCTGGTCACGAACTTGCCTTCGCGGCCGGCCAGCGGGCTGGTGTTCACGCAAAAGTTCATGATCAGGGTCGGCTCGTCCACCTTCAGCATCGGCAACGGTGCCGGTGCATCCACGCTGGTCACGGTCACACCAATGCCCAGGTCTTCAATTCCGTTGATCAGCACGATGTTGCCGGGGCCGGCTGCAGGGGCCTGTGTGCGGTCCAAGCCTTGGAAGGTCAGCACTTGGTTGATGCGGCCTTTGACTCGCTTGCCATCCGGGCCTTCGCAAACCAGCACATCCATGTTGGGCTTGATGGTGCCAGCGCTGACGCGGCCGACGCCAATACGGCCAACGAAAGACGAGTAGTCCAGCGCGGAAATTTGCAGTTGCAGCGGCGCGTTCGGGTCGCCCGCATGGGCCGGCACGTGCTTGAGCACGGTGTTGAACAGCGCCGACATGTCGGGGCCCCACTGGGCGCCCGGCTCACCCTCTTCCAGCGACGACCAACCGTTGATGCCCGAGGCGTACACCACCGGGAAATCCAGCTGCTCATCGGTCGCGCCCAGCTTGTCGAACAGGTCGAACGCGGCGTTGATGACCTTGTCGGGGTTCGCGCCCGGCTTGTCCACCTTGTTCACCACCACGATGGGCTTGAGGCCCAAGGCCAACGCCTTCTTGGTCACAAAGCGGGTTTGCGGCATCGGGCCTTCTTGGGCGTCGATCAGCAGCACCACACCGTCCACCATGGACAGGGCGCGCTCCACTTCACCGCCGAAGTCGGCGTGGCCCGGGGTGTCCACAATGTTGATGTGGGTGCCTTCCCAGCTCACGGCGCAGTTCTTGGCCAGGATGGTGATGCCACGCTCGCGTTCGATGGCGTTGTTGTCCATCACCGTGTCCACGACTTTTTCGTGTTCGGCGAAGGTACCGCTCTGGCGCAGCAACTGGTCGACCATGGTGGTTTTGCCGTGGTCCACGTGGGCGATGATGGCGATGTTGCGAATGGGAGTGCTCATGGCTGGTTTTCCAATGTTTGTTGAATTTCGATGGGGCTCAACAAGCGCCCCGGGATGAGTTCGCCGGCCTTGACATGGGCAGAACCCAACAAAGCGGCGGGCTGATCGCCGTACACGGCCACGCGGGGCGCATCTGGCCAGGGGCCTCGGCGTCGCAGGCCACTCAAAAATCGTGCGGCATTTTCACTGTCAAGCGTGACGCGGGTGTGTCCAGCGAGCAGCGTGTCAACTGGGCGCAGCGCCTGCAGCCGTTGCGGTTCGGGCCAAGCTTCCAACTGTTCCAACGTCACGCAATCGGCCAAGCCGAAGTCGCCAGTCTGCACCCGGCGCAAAGCTGACAGGTGCGCGCCACAACCCAAAGCCTCACCGATGTCTTCGCCCAGCGTGCGGATGTACGTGCCTTTGCTGCAATGCACCCGCAAGCGCAGGCTGGGCTCGTCCTTAGTCAAATCCAGGTGCAGCATTTCCAGATCGTGAATGGTGACCTGGCGCGGTTCGCGCTCCACCTCGACCCCCTCCCGGGCGTACTCATACAAGGCTTTGCCATCCTTTTTGAGCGCGCTGTGCATGGGCGGCACTTGGGTGATCGGTCCCATGAAACGGTCCAGCACCTCGACCACCTGTCCCACGCTGCACGTCACCGCACGTGTGTCAATGTCCTCGCCTTCGGCATCGCCGGTGCGGGTTTTCACGCCCAGGCGCAAGGTGGTTTCGTAGGTTTTGTCGGCATCCAGGTGGATCTGGCTGAACTTGGTGGCAGCGCCAAAACACAGCGGTAACACGCCGGTCGCCAGCGGGTCCAACGTGCCAGTGTGGCCAGCTTTTTCGGCGCGCAGCAACCACTTGACCTTTTGCAAGGCTTGGTTGCTGGTCAGTCCCAGCGGTTTGTCGAGCAGCACCACCCCATGCACGGGGCGACGCTGCACCCGTGCACGAGTCGCAGCCGTCATGTCACTCGTCGTCCTTGGCGCGCGACGCCACCGCTTTGGCGATGAGCGCGTTCATGTCCGCCGCACGCTCGGTGGTGCGATCGAACATGAAATGCAGCGTCGGTACGGTGTGGATGTGCAGCCGCTTGAACAGGCCGTTGCGCAGAAAGCCGGCTGCCTGGTTCAAGGCGTCCTGAGTTTCCTGCGGGTCACCGATCAGCACACTGAAGAAGACCTTGGCATGTGCGTAGTCGGGCGTGACCTCCACCGCTTGCAGCGTGACCATGCCCACGCGCGGGTCTTTCAACTCGCGCGCGATCAGTTCGGTCAGATCGCGCTGGATCTGATCGGCCACTTTGAAGCTGCGGTTGGCCGCAGAAGACTTTTTCGCGGGCATGGCTTACAGCGTCCGGGCGATTTCCTTGATCTCGAACAGCTCAAGGATATCGCCTTCCTTGATGTCGTTGTAGTTCTTGAGCTTGATGCCGCACTCGAAGCCTTCTTTGACTTCCTTGACATCGTCCTTCATGCGCTTCAACGACTCCAGCTCGCCGGCGTAGACCACCACGTTTTCGCGCAGCAGGCGGAAATGCGCGCTGCGGGTAACGTGGCCGTGCGTGACCATACAGCCCGCAATGGTACCGATCTTGGTCGCCACGATGACGTTGCGGATCTCGGCGGTGCCGATGATCTCTTCGCGCTTTTCCGGTGCCAACATGCCCGACATGGCGGCTTTGAGCTCGTCCACCGCGTCGTAGATGATGTTGTAGTAGTGGATCTGAACGTCGTTGCCCTCAGCCAACTTGCGCGCACCGACTTCGGCCCGCACGTTGAAGCCGATCACCATCGCCTTGGATGCGATCGCCAGGTTGATGTCCGATTCGCTGATGCCGCCCACACCGGCGTACACCAGTTGCACGCGGATCTCGTCGGTGGACAGCTTGAGCAGCGAAGCGGCCAGCGCTTCCTGCGAACCTTGCACGTCGGACTTGATGATGATGGGCAGGGTCTGGACTTCGCCTGCGGCCATGTCGGAGAAGATGTTCTCCATCTTGGCGGCCTGCTGACGGGCCAGTTTGGTGTTGCGGAACTTGCCGGCGCGGTAGGTGGCGATTTCACGGGCACGGCGTTCGTCGAGCATGACCATGAAATCGTCGCCAGCCTGAGGCACCTCGGCCAGGCCCTGGATTTCCACCGGGATGGACGGGCCGGCTTCCTTGGCGGGCTTGCCGTTTTCGTCCAGCATGGCGCGCACGCGGCCAGAAGTTTGGCCGGCCAGCACCACGTCGCCCACTTTCAGCGTACCGGACTGCACCAGCACGGTCGCAACCGCGCCCTTGCCCTTGTCCAGGCGGGCTTCAATCACCAGGCCCTTGGCGTTAGCGGCAACCGGCGCCTTCAGCTCCAGAATTTCGGCCTGCAGCAGCACCTGCTCCAGCAGCGCGTCCACACCCTCACCGGTCTTGGCCGACACGCCCACGAAAGGCACATCGCCGCCAAATTCTTCCGGCACCACCTCTTCGGCCACCAACTCAGAACGCACGCGCTCCAGGTTGATCCCCGGCTTGTCAATCTTGGTCAATGCCACGACCATCGGCACACCGGCCGCTTTCGCGTGCTTGATGGCCTCCTTGGTCTGCGGCATCACGCCGTCGTCGGCGGCACACACCAGAATCACGATGTCGGTCGCCTGGGCACCGCGGGCCCGCATGGCGGTGAAAGCCTCGTGACCCGGGGTATCGAGGAAGGACACCATGCCACGCGGCGTGTCCACATGGTAAGCACCGATGTGCTGGGTGATGCCGCCGGCTTCGCCCGCCGCCACCTTGGAGCGGCGAATGTAGTCCAGCAGCGAGGTCTTGCCGTGGTCGACGTGGCCCATCACGGTCACTACCGGCGCGCGCGGCAGGGCTTCAGCCTGGGTCGCCACTTCCTCGTCGGCAAAGGCTTCCGGGTCGTCCAGCGCGGCCACGACGGCCTTGTGGCCCAGTTCTTCCACCAAAATCATGGCGGTGTCCTGATCCAGTGGCTGGTTGATGGTGGCCATCTGGCCCAGCTTCATCAACTGCTTGATCACCTCGGACGACTTGAGCGACATCTTGTGCGCCAGTTCGGCCACGGTGATGGTCTCGGGCACATGAATTTCCAGCACCTTGGTTTCAACCGGCTGGGCGAAGCTGGCCTGCTCGCGGTCATCGCGGCCACCGCGTCGGCCAGACTTACCGCCCGACTTCCAGTTGTTGCCGCCACCCCGGTTGCCACCGGTGTCACCACGGGTTTT
>CAZGDZ010000059.1:0-9116 GCA_964524855.1 uncultured Macromonas sp. | reverse complement strand
TGGCCTGGTTGATGCGGTTCATGTCGCGCGGGTGCAGGCCGATGCTGGGCTCGTCCAGCACGAACAGGGTGTTGACCAGCGAGGTGCCCAACGCCGTGGTGAGGTTGATGCGCTGCACCTCGCCGCCGCTGAGCGTGCGGCTTTGCCGGTCCAACGTGAGGTAGCCGATGCCCACGTCGCACAGGTAGCGCAGGCGGGTGGTGATTTCGTCGAACAGCAGCTTGAGGGCCTGCTGTTCGACGCTTTCGCTGGCACCGGGCAGGGCCAGCCGGGCGAAGAATTCGCGCAACCGCTCGATCGGCAACTGCATCAGGTCGTGCAAGCACAAGCCCGGCAGCGCCTCCAATTGGTCCCGAGTCCAGTCCACCCCCCCCGGCATGAAGCGTTGCGCAGGCGGCAGCACCGCGTCCGCGTCGGCCTTGGAGCCCAGGCGCCACAGCAAACTGTCGGTCTTCAGGCGCGCGCCCGCGCACACCGGGCATTCGGTATAGCTGCGGTACTTGGACAAGAGCACGCGGATGTGCATCTTGTACGCCTTGCTCTCCAGGTAATCGAAGAAGCGGTACACGCCGTACCATTGCTGGTTCCACTTGCCGTTCCAGTTGGGAGAGCCGTGGATCACCCAGTGCTGTTGCGCCTCGCTCAGCTGCGACCACGGCGTGTCGCGCGGAATGCCGGCGGCCTCGGCGTGGCGCATCAGGTCGTCCTGGCACTCCTGCCAGGCGGGCGTCTGCATGGGCTTGATGGCGCCACCGCGCAGGGTGAGCTTGTCGTTGGGGATGACCAGGCCCAGGTCCACCCCGATGACGCGCCCGAAACCCCGGCAGGTGTCGCACGCGCCCACGGCGGAGTTGAACGAGAACATGGACGGCAGCGGCTCGGCGTAGCGCAGGTCGCTTTCGGGGCAGTGCAGGCCGGTGGAGAACTTCCACAGCTCGGGTTCGGGCTCCAAGCCATCGTCGCCCGCGGGGCGCAAGGCGTACACCGCCAGGCGGCCGCTGCCGCGCTTGAGGCCCAGTTCAATGGCCTCAATGACGCGGGCGCGTTCGGCGCCGCTGAAACGGAAGCGGTCGGCCACCACGTCGAGCACGCGCACCTGTCCCTGCAGGCGCTCGGCCTGCACACGTGTAAAGCCGCTGGCCGCCAACCATTGTTCGATGTCTTCGGGTGTGGCGCTGGCGGGCAGTTCCACCGGGAAAGTCACCACCAGGCGCGGATCACCCGCCGCTTGGGCGCGATGGCGCAGTTCATCGCAGATGGTGTCGGGCGAGTCGTGCCGCACGGGCCGCGCGGTGCGCCGGTCGAACAACTGGGCCGCGCGGGCGTAGAGCAGCTTGAGGTGGTCGTTCAACTCGGTCATCGTGCCAACGGTGGAGCGTGACGAGCGAACGGGGTTGGTCTGGTCGATGGCGATGGCCGGGGGCACGCCTTCCACCTTGTCCACCGCCGGTTTGTCCATGCGGTCGAGGAACTGGCGGGCGTAGGCGCTGAAGGTCTCGACGTAACGGCGCTGGCCTTCGGCAAACAAGGTGTCGAACACCAGGCTGGACTTGCCCGAGCCGCTGGGGCCGGTGACCACGGTCAGCTCGCCGGTTCGAATGTCCAGATCGACGTGCTTGAGGTTGTGCTGGCGCGCGCCACGGATGCGGATGAGGCCAGTGCCGTCTGTAGCGGTGGCGGGTGGGGTCTGGGACATGGTCTGCCTTCAGGGTGAAGGCAAACATTCTAGGGACAAGCCGCGCGGACCCGCGCCCACGCGGCAATGCCTGAGCCGGGCGTGTGGCTGGGCGCCCACACCGACCAGACCGAACTCACTTGATGATGAGGACCGGCACTTTGGCGTGCGTCAGCACCTTCTGGGCGACGCTGCCCAAAATCAAGGCCTGCACGCCTTTGCGGCCATGCGAGCCCATGACGATCAGATCGCAGCCTTCGGCCTCGGCGGTTTCCAGAATGCCTTCGTACGTCACGTTGCGCTCGATGGTGTCGCCCTGGAACGGCACGCCACGGGTGGCACACACCTGGCGAATGTCTTCCAGCGAGTTGCTGGCCGCCGATTTGGCTTCGGCCATGTAAGCCTGCAAACCCACCGCCGACGCGTCGCCAATGCCGATGTACGGGAACGGATCGATCACATAGACGCCGACCACCTGGGCGCCGTGTTGTTTGGCCAGATCGGCGGCAAATTCGGCCGCACCGTGGGCCAGCTTGGAACCGTCAGAGGGCAAGAGGATTTTTTTGAACATGCGGAACTCCTGTGTCGTTAAGCCAGCCACCGGTCGATGGCATGGCCACATCTTAAACAGAAGAGCGCCGCTTGCGGTTGTCCCAGATCAAGCCGGTGCATGCTCAGCCGCCGCCTCGACACGGGCCGCGCAGTATTTCACCTCGGCGATTTTGCCCACCGGGTCCAGCGCCGGGTTGGTGAGCAGGTTGGCCGCTGCCTCCACGTAGGCGAAGGGGATGAACACCACGTCGGGCGGCACCGCTTCGTCGGCGCGGCTGGCCAGGGCAATGCTGCCGCGCCGGGTGCTGACGCGGGCCGGTTGACCGGGTTGCAGGCCCAACCGCTGCAAGGTGGACGGGTGCAGGCTGACAGTGGGGCCGGACTCCAGCGCATCGAGCACGGGGCTGCGCCGCGTCATGCTGCCAGTGTGCCAGTGTTCGAGCTGCCGCCCGGTGACCAGCACCATGGGGTATTCGGCGTCGGGGCGTTCGGCCGGTTCGCGCAGTTCTGCGGGCACCAGCCGGGCCTTGCCGGTGGGCGTGGGAAAGTGGTCGGTGAAGACGATGGGTTGGCCCGGGTCGTCGGGCGTGAGCACTGGGTGAGTGACCGCCCCCTGCGCCAGCACGCGCTGCCAGGACAGGCCGGCGATGGAGTCCATCAGCGCGCGCATTTCTTCGTACACCCGGCCGATGCCGGAGTCCGGCTCGGCGCCACTGCCATCGGGCGCGATGCCGTAGGCCCAGTTCAGGCCCAAGCGGCGGGCCAGTTGTTCGGTGATCCAGGCGTCGGCCCGCGCTTCACCGGGGCAGGCCACCGCCTTGCGGCCCACTTGCACGGTGCGGTCCGTGTTGGTGACGGTGCCCGTCTTCTCCGGCCAGGCGCTGGCGGGCAGCACCACGTCGGCGAAGGCGGCGGTTTCGGTCAGGAAAATGTCCTGCACCACCAAGTGGTCGAGTCGGCTCAGGGGCTCGCGCACGTGGTGGCTGTCGGGGTCGCTCATGGCGGGGTTTTCGCCCTGGATGAGCATGGCGCGGATGCGACCGTCGTACACGGCGTCAATGATTTCCACCACCGTCAAACCGGGCTGGTCGTCCAGATCGCCCAGGGGCAGGCCCCACAGGGTTTCGGCGCGGGCACGGGCGGCGGGCTCGGCCACGCGGTGATAGTCGGGCAGCACCAGCGGGATCAGGCCGGCGTCGCTCGCGCCCTGTACGTTGTTCTGGCCGCGCAAAGGGTGCAGGCCGGTGCCGGGGCGGCCGATCTGCCCGGTCACCATGGCCAGCGCGATCAGGCAGCGCGCGTTGTCGGTGCCGTAGGTGTGCTGGCTCACGCCCATGCCCCACAAAATCATGCTGGCGCGGCTGGTGGCGTAGGCGCGGGCCACCTCACGGATGGACTCGGCATCGATGCCGCACACCAGCGCCATGGCTTCGGGGCTGAAGTCGGTGTGGCCGTCGGTCAGGTGGGCTTTCAGGCGGTCGAAGTCCTGCGTGCGCTCGGCGATGAAGGCGGGGTTGGTCAGCCCTTCGGTGACGATGACGTGCAGCATGGCGTTGAGCAGCGCCACGTCGCTGCCCGGACGGAATTGCAGCGTTCGCCAGGCCTGGCGCGACAGCTCGGTGCGGCGCGGGTCTGCCAGCACCAACCGGGTGCCACGCTTGACCGCGTTCTTGATCCAGCTCGCGCCCACCGGGTGGTTCTGCGCCGGGTTGGCGCCAATGACGAGCACGAAGTCCGCGTGCGCCACGTCGCGCAGCGGGTTGCTGACCGCACCGGAACCCACGCCTTCCATCAGCGCCGCGACGCTGGAGGCATGGCACAGGCGGGTGCAATGGTCCACGTTGTGGGTGTGGAAGGCGGTGCGGATCAGCTTCTGGAACAGGTAGGCCTCTTCGTTGGTGCCCTTGGCCGAGCCGAAACCGGCCACTGCGGCGCCCCGGCCCTTGACCGGCTGGGCCTCGCGCGCACGGCGCAGGCCGGCGGCGGCCAAGTCCAGTGCCTCGTCCCAGGTGGCTTCGCGGAACTGGGCACGCAGGGTGGCGTAATCCGTGCGGCCGTCCGGCCCCTGGGTGAGGATGGACGGGTCCTTGGGCGCGTCGGCACGGCGCACCAGCGGGCGCGTCAGGCGCTGCGGGCTGTGGATGTAGTCGAAGCCGAAGCGGCCCTTCACGCACAGCCGGCCTTCGTTGGCCGGGCCTGGGGCGCCTTCCACGTGGTCGATGAGCCCGTCCTTGACGTGGTAGGTGAGCTGACAGCCCACGCCACAGTAGGGGCAGACCGAATCCACCGTGGCGTCGGCCGCGCGGGCGTAGGCGCCGTTGGCGGGCGCGATGGCACCGGTGGGGCAGGCCTGCAAGCATTCGCCACAGGCCACGCAGGTGCTCTGGCCCATGGGGTCGCCCTGGTCGAACACGATTTGCGTCTGGCCGCCGCGGAACGACAGGCCCAGCACGTCGTTGCCCTGGAGGTCGCGGCAGGCGCGCACGCAGCGAGTGCACTGGATGCAGGCGTCTAAGTTGACCGCCATGGCGGGGTGGGAGGCGTCGCTACCGCGCGCCTGCGCCGCCGCTTGGGACGGGCCGCGCGCTGCGAAGCGGTCGCTGCGGGCGCCGGTGCGCTCGGTCCACTGGGCGAGTTCGCTGTCGCGTTTCAGGCGAGTGGTATCGGGCGCATCGGCGTTCAGCAGTTCCAGCACGGTGCGTTGCGCGGCCTGCACGCGGGGCGTGTCGGTGCGCACCGCCATGCCGGGCTGGGGCGCGCGGCAGCAGGACGCGGCCAGCACCCGCTCACCGGCCACCTCCACCACGCAGGCGCGGCAGTTGCCGGCGCTGGACAGGCCGGGCTTGTGGCACAGGTGCGGAATGTCCACGCCCACACGCTGCGCCACCTGCCACAGCGTTTCGCCGGGGGCGGCCTGGGCCGGCTGGCCGTTCAGGGTGAAGTCGATCACCGGCAGGTCTTGCGCGCTCATGCCTGCACCTCCTGCGGGAAGAACCGCAACACGCTGTCAAAAGGATTGGGGGCGGCCTGGCCCAGGCCGCAGATGGACGCGTCGCGCATGACCTGCGACAGTTCGGCCAGCCGCTCAGCGTCCCAGCCGGGCGCCTGCATCAGCGCCACCGCCTGGGTGGTGCCGGCGCGGCAGGGGGTGCACTGGCCACACGATTCATGCTCGAAAAACCGCATCAGGTTCAGCGCCGCCTCGCGGGCGTGGTCGTGCTGGCCCAGCACCACCACCGCCATCGAGCCAACAAAGGCGCCGTGCTCGGCCAGGGTGTCGAAGTCCAGCGGCACATCGGCCAGCGCGGCAGGCAAAATGCCACCCGAGGCCCCGCCCGGCAAGTAGCCGTAGAGCGTGTGCCCCGGCGCCATGCCACCAGCGTATTCATGCACCAGTTCGTTCAGGGTGATGCCAGCCGGTGCCAGGTACACCCCGGGCTTGGCCACCCGGCCCGATACGCTGAAGCGCCGCCAGCCGCTGCGGCCGTGGCGGCCCACCGCCGCCCAGGCGGAGCCGCCTTTTTCCAGAATCTCTGGCAACCACCACAGCGATTCCACGTTGTGCGCCAGCGTGGGCCGGCCGAACACCCCCACCTGCGCCACAATGGGCGGGCGCAGCCGGGGCATGCCGCGCTTGCCTTCCAGCGACTCGATCAGCGCCGATTCCTCGCCGCAGATGTAAGCTCCTGCGCCCCGCCGCAGCTCGATGTCGGGGAATTCGATGGTCGGGAATTCGCGGCGCCACACGTCGATCAGGCCGCGCAGGTGCAGCAATTCTTCCTGCAACAAGGCGCGCACATCGTGGTATTCGTCGCGCAGGTAGAGCCACACCTTTTGCGCGCCCACGAACCAGGCAGCGATCAACATGCCTTCCAGCGCGCGGCGCGGCTCGGTGGACAGCACCTGCCAGTCCTTGAAGGTACCGACTTCGCCTTCGTCGATGTTGACGACCATGTAGCGCGGGCCGGGCTGGGCCCGCACCGTCTCCCACTTGCGCCAGGCGGGGAAACCGGCGCCGCCCAGGCCGCGCAAGCCCGATGCCTTGAGTTCGGCCAACACTGCCTCGGGCGACCAGTCCCCCGCCATGACGCGGCGCCACTGAGCGTAATCGCCCACCGTCAGGGCCAGCCCACTGGCAGGCAAGGGGCGCGGGCCGGTGTCCTGCGCGGCCAGCACCGCCTGCACGCCGTCCACCGTGGCCTCGGGCACCTGCCGCTGGCCCACACACGCCGCTGGTGCGCGATGGCATTGGCCGATGCACGGGGCCTCGACCACACGCACGGTGCCATCGTGGGCCAAACGCTGCTGCAAATCGGTCAACAAGGTCTGCGCACCCGCCATCTGGCACGACAGGCTGGTACACACCCGCACCGTGGTGGCGGGCAAGGCAGCGTCGTCGTCCACCACCTCGAAGTGGTGGTAGAAGGTCGCCACCTCGTACACCTCCACCTGGCTCAGGCGCAGGCGCTCGGCCAGAGCCGCCAGATGCCCCCGGCGCAACCCGCCTTCGGCATCTTGCAAACGGTGCAGGTGCTCGATCAGCAGATCGGCGCGAGGCTCCAGCCCCGCGCAGCAGGCGGCCACGCGGTCGCGATCCTCTGGCTGCACTTGGCGCCCTTTGGGCGTGGAGCGCGGGCGCCGTGCCTCCGGCTGAATTGGGATGACCCGACCCAGGGGCTGAGGCGGGTTGGCAGGCGTGCGTTCAGGAGATGAGGTCTGCATACCGCCAGCGTAGCAGCAAGCCAGCCAGCGAATATGCAATTCACAACATAATAGACCTTGACCATGCTGCACATCCAACTTCACCCCCGCTGGCACTTCAGCGACGGCACAGCGCCGCCCCTGGATGCGAGCCGACTGCTGGCCTTGCTGGCGGCCATCGCTCACAGCGGCAGCATTGCGCAGGCCGCGCGCGACAACGACCTGTCGTACCGCCACGCCTGGGGGCTGGTGCAGCAGGCAGAGCGCTTGCTGGGCATGGCGCTGCTGGAACGAGGCCGGGGCCGGGGCTCGCGCTTGACCCAAGCAGGCGAACGGCTGGCGTGGTCAGACGCACGCATCACCGCCCGACTGCAGCCACTGCTCGCCTCGCTGGCCTCGGAGCTGGCGGGGGAACTGGGGCGCGGGTCACCCGAAGCACTGCTGCCCGTCCGGCTGCACGCCAGCCACGGCTTTGCGGTGGCCGCGCTGCACGAGCAGTTGCAGCATCGCGGGCTGGCGGTGGACATTCGCTACCGCAACAGCCTGGAGGCAGTGGCCGCACTGGCGAATGGAGATTGCGATCTGGCCGGTTTCCACGTGCCGCTGGGCCGGTTCGAACGGGCTGCCGCCCAACGCTACCGCGAATGGCTGCAGCCGAACGAGCACGCGCTGGTGCAGCTGGCGGTACGCACGCAGGGGTTGTTCGTGGCGCCTGGCAACCCGCTGGGCGTGCGCGACCTGAGCGACCTGGCCAGGCCGGAACTGCGCTTCGTCAACCGCCCAGCGGGCTCGGGCACGCGGATGCTGACCGACCTGATGCTGGCCGATTTGGGCCTGCCCACCGAGCGGATCAACGGTTACCGCACCACCGAGCTGACGCACGCTGCCGTGGCGGCTTTCGTGGCCAGCGGCATGGCCGACGTGGGCCTGGGCGTCCAGACCGCCGCCCACCGTTTCGGGCTGCACTTCATCCCGCTGTTGAAGGAACGGTACTTTTTTGCGGTGCACCGCCGGCATCTGGACGGACCACGTTTGCAAGCCATTTTGCAGGTACTGCAAGCGAAGGCGTTTCGCGCGCAGGTGGCCAGTTTGAAAGGTTATGACGCCAGCCAGACCGGTCTGGTGCTGGATTTGGGCGACGTTCTGGGCGGCTGACCAGGCCACGCCTGGCGCTGCGAGGTTCGGGCACGCCCGGCGAGAGCGGAAATCAGGCCGGTGCCAGCCCTGCTGCGCGCTGGCGCGCTTCCACGTCTGACCAAATAGCCAGCTTGCCCGCGTCGTCGCTTTTGCTCCAGGCACGGATTTCGTCGATCGTGCGCCAGCAACCTTCGCACCAGCCGCTGGTGGGCGACATGCGGCACACGTTCACGCAGGGCGACGGCACGGTTTGCCCAGGCTTGCAAACGGCGGTGGCCAGGGCAACGAAAGGGCGAGCGGGCGCGGAGGTGTCGGACATGGACCGCACTCTAGCGCAGTGTCACGTCGGCCACCGGCGCGCCGGTCAAAGCCCCCAGGTCTTGCGGTGACAGGCGGAACACCCCATGCGGGTGCCCGGCCGCTGCCCACACCACCTCAAAGCGGAACAGTTCCTCATCGATCAGCGTGACAGGTTTCTCTGCATGCGCCACTGGCGACACACCGCCAATCGAAAACCCGGTCTTGGCCTTGACGAAATCGGCGTCGGCCCGACCCAACTTCTGCCCTTCGGCGCACACCAAGGTTTGCACCTTTTTTTCGTCCACACGACGATCGCCACTGGTGATGACCAACACCGCCGCCTCGTCGGGCTTGCGTTTGAAGATGATGCTCTTGGCGATCTGGCCCAGCACCACGCCCAAGGCGTCGGCCGCCTGCTGCGCGGTGCGCGCGGCGTCGTCCAACATCACAGGCACATGGGGGTGGCCCAGGGCATCCAGCGCCGCCATCACGCGTTGCACACCTTCGGGCAAAGATTTGAGTTCGGATCCGCACATGGGGCGAAATTATGAACGGGCGCAGGAACGCCAGCACAAAGCTGTCAAGCGCTGGCGGCGCGTTTGGCCAGCAGCGCCTGTCCGAGCTTGGCGTCCTCTTTGGCATCGGCGCCACCTTCGCCTATGGCCGCCTTTTCCTCTCGTCTACGGGTTCAGAGCCGATTCTCGTTGACAATTACTGGCTCAATTTTGATGTCATCAAGGTATCGTTTCTG
>CAZGDZ010000058.1:0-9144 GCA_964524855.1 uncultured Macromonas sp. | reverse complement strand
AAAGTACAGGTACGCATCGGGCGTGACAATGCAGGCACCCCGTGAATGCGCCACAACGGCAAGCTCGGGCGGCACCACCAGGACACCCGCTCGGGTGGTCTCGATCAGATTCGCGTAGCGCGTATGTGAAACGAACGACAGGTCGCCGACATCTGCGACCGAGAGCGAGGCGATGCGGTGCACCAACACATCGCGGTCACCATGCAAAACGCCGCCCAAGGCGGCGTGGATTTCGCTCAGGCGGGCCGGGCGAGCCCGTTCACTTGCCGCCATTGAGCGCATTGATCACCTTTTCGGTGATGTCGTGCTTGGGGTTGATGTAGACCGCCTCTTGGATGATCAGATCGTACTTTTCAGCCTCGGCGACTTGTCGAATGACGCGGTTGGCGCGCTCCAACACTTGCTGCAACTCTTCATTCTTGCGCTGGTTCAAGTCCTCCTGGAACTCGCGTCGCTTGCGTTGGAACTCACGGTCCAGCTCAACCACTTGGCGCTGGCGGGTCGCGCGCTGGCTTTCAGACAGGGTCGGCGCGTCTTTTTCAAAACGCTCCGAAGCCGTGCGCAACTGCGTACCCAAAGTTTCGACCTCACGCTCACGGCGTGCAAACTCTTGCTCCAGCTTGGTCTGGGCCGCTTTGGCCGCCGTCGAGTCCCGGAAAATTCGATCGGTGCTGACAAAGCCGATCTTGAAGTCTTGAGCCGCCGACACCACCGTCACACAGCCCAACACACACACCGCCGCCAGACGGCGCAACGCAACACGATAGGTCGATTTCATCAAAAAGAGGTTCCGATCTGGAATTGAATGCTCTGAGTCTTGTCGTTGGCCTGCTTGCGCACCGGGCGCGCATATGCAATTCTAAGCGGGCCCACCGGGGAAATCCAGCTGATGCCCAAGCCCGCAGAAGCCCGCAGCTCGCTGGTCGAGAACTTTTCGTTCTCGCCATACACGTTCCCGATGTCGAAGAAACCAAACATGCGCAAGGTACGGTCGTTGCCAGCGCCTGGGAATGGTGCGATGACCTCGGTGTTCAGCACCAGCTTCTTCGGTCCGCCGATGTAGGACAGGTTGGATGCATTGCCATCAATCGGACTGGTGGAGCCCAAGGTGCCTTGTTCAAAGCCGCGCACCGAACCCAAACCGCCGCCGTAGAAGTTCTTGAACAGCGGGAACGGTTTGCCACCCATGCCCTTGCCCCAACCCGCTTCGGCGTTGAACGCCAGAGTGAACTTCTTGTTCAGGGGAATGTATTGCTGGAATTGGTAACTGGCTTTGACGAAACGGGTATCACCTGCCACACCCAACTCACCGTTGACACGTTGCAACCGGCCTTGTGTAGGCACCAGCGCGCTGTCGCGGGTATCGCGCGCCCAACCCACCGTCAATGGAATGGAAGTTGCCGAGTCACCAAAATCGGTGATGAAGTCGCGATATGCATCGGGCAGGCCGTTACCAGGCTCGATTCGTGTCTGCTCGATGCCGATGCCGAAAAACACCGTGTCGGTTTCTGTGAACGGCACACCAAAACGGATGTTTGCACCTGGCGTCACCAAACGGTAATCGCCCTCCTGCTCGGAGAGTGGCCGGGTGGTGCGGTAGTACGCGTCAATGGAGCGCGAGATACCGTCTTCGGTGAAATACGGGTCAGTGGTACTCAGTACCAACTGTTTGTTGAACTTGCTGGTGTTGAGATTCAAACCCAGGTAGTTTCCCGAACCGAATACGTTCTCCTGCTGAATGCCGGCCACAAAGGACAGCTTTTCAGACTGTGAAAAACCCGCACCCAGAGACAAGTTGCCGGTGGGCTTCTCTACCACCTGCACCACGAGATCGACTTGGTCGGGTGCGCCAGGCACCTCTTCGGTATCGACCGACACCTGGGTGAAGAATCCGAGGCGGTCCACCCGGTCACGGGACAACCGGATGCGATCGCTGTCGTACCAGGATGCTTCCAGCTGGCGGAATTCGCGCCGGATGACTTCATCGCGGGTGCGGTTGTTCCCCTCGACGTTGATGCGCCGCACATAAGCCCGGCGCGAGGGTTGCGCACGCAACACAAACGCCACCTCGCGCTTGTCGCGGTCCATCTCCGGCACGGCCTCAACGCGGGCGAAAGCGTAACCAAACCCTCCAAAGTAATCGGTGAAGGCTTTGGTGGTTTCCGTCACATCTTCGGCGTTGTAAGCCTGGCCAGGCTGGATGCGGACCAACGTCTTAAACTCCGCTTCCTTGCCCAGATAGTCGCCTTCCAGGCGAACCGACGACACCGCGTACCGCTGCCCCTCGGTGATGTTGATGGTGATGGCCATCTCATCCTTGCCAGGGGTGATCGCCACCTGAGTCGAGTCGATCCGGAACTCCAGGAAGCCGCGGGTCAAGTAATAGGAACGCAGGCTTTCAATGTCGGCATTGAGCTTGACACGAGAGTAACGGTCGGACTTGGTGTACCAACTCAACCAGCCACCGGTATCCAGATCAAACAGGTCGCGCAAGGTCGATTCGCTAAAGGCTTGGTTACCGACAATGCGAATGTCTTTGATCTTGGCCACATCACCTTCGCTGACGCTGAAGTTGATGTTGACACGGTTGCGCTCGATCGGGGTCACGGTGGTGGTGATCTGTGCGGCGTACAGGCTGCGGCTCAGGTATTGCCGCTTCAGTTCCTGTTCGGCACGATCGGCCAGTGCCTTGTCAAACGGCCGGCCTTCGGTCAGGCCCACATCGCGCAGGGCACGTCGCAGCACCTCGTTGTCAAACTCCTTGACACCGGAAAAGCTGAGGTCGGCCACGGTGGGGCGTTCCTCGACAATGACCACCAGCACATCGCCATCGACCTGCAAGCGCACGTCGGAAAACAGCCCCAGCGAGAACAACGAGCGGATGGCCGCAGAGCCCTGATCGTCGTTGTAGGTGTCGCCCACGCGGAAAGGCAGGGACGCGAAAATGGTGCCAGG
Source organism: uncultured Macromonas sp. (assembly GCA_964524855.1). Lineage (GTDB taxonomy): Bacteria > Pseudomonadota > Gammaproteobacteria > Burkholderiales > Burkholderiaceae_C > CAZGDZ01. The sequence continues at coordinate 6,189 of CAZGDZ010000058.1, read as the reverse complement.
TTCGACGCGCTGCAAGCCCTCAACCCGGATGTCCCGGACGGTGAACGGATCGACAGCCCAAGCCGGCAACGCGGCGACCAAGGTGGAGACCAAGGCGCCCCAGGCCGCGCCACGCCAACGCGTTTGACTCTTTTTCATGAATGAGGATTTTCAGCCCAGCAAACGGGCGAGATCGTTGAACATGGCCAGCGACATGAGCCCGAACAGCACGGCGACTCCGCCGCGCTGCAGACGCTCCATCCAGATGTCAGACACCGGACGACCAGTCACTGCCTCCCACAGATAATACATCAGGTGTCCACCGTCCAAAACGGGCAGCGGCAGCAGGTTCAGCACACCGAGGCTGACACTGATCAAGGCGAGAAACAGCAAATAGGAGGTGATGCCCAAACTCGCCGACTTGCCAGCGTAGTCGGCAATGGTCAAGGGACCGCTGAGGTTTTTGAGCGAGGCCTCACCCACCAGCATCTTGAACATCATGCGCAAGGAGAGTGCCGACACCTCCCAAGTGCGCTCCAGCCCTTGCCACAACCCGTCCCATACGCCCGCCGAAACCTCGACCATGGCGGGTTGGCTGCCGATGTAGGCGCCCACGCGCCCCATCCAAACGTCGCCCTGGCGCTCTGCGCGTGGCGTGACCATCAGTTCCACCGTGCGCCCGTCGCGCTCCACCGTCCAGCGCTGGGGCGTGACCGAACCCTGCGCATCGGCAGCGCTGCGGATGCTGGCGCGGAGTTGCTGGGCATCTTCGAGCGGCCGACCATCGACCGCACGCACCATGTCACCCGAACGCAAACCAGCGGCTTCGGCCGCGCCTCCCGGCATCAGATCCCCAACTTCGGGGGCGGACCATGGCGCCACCACCCCCACCCGTTGCAGCATGGTGGCGTCGGCGTCAGCGGCCGACAACGAGGACAGCGGCAGCACGACCTCGCGGGCGGGCGCTTGCGGGTCAGCAGCCAGCCACAATGTCACATCCTCATTGGACAGCACCGCCTGGGTCAACTGCCAACGCAAATCGTCAAAGGTGGGCACAGGCTGCGGCGCACCCTGCGCCCGGGCCAACTGTTGCACCCATTCGCCACCACGCACGCCCGCCTGTTCGGCCACAGACGCGGCAGGCGGGGCCGACAACACGGGCTGAGGCGACTGCACGCCCCACCAGGCCACCACAGCGTACAAGGCCACCGCCAACAACAAGTTGGCCGCAGGGCCTGCCGCCACAATCGCGGCGCGTGCGCGCAGGGGCTGCGTGTTGAAGGCACGGTCGCGCTCAGACGGATCGACCGGTCCCTCGCGTTCGTCCAGCATGCGCACGTAGCCGCCCAGTGGCAAGGCACTGACCACAAACTCCGTGCCGCTGTGAGGTGAGGTGCGGCGCCAGATGGGCCGGCCAAAGCCGATGGAGAAGCGCAAGACCTTCACGCCACACGCCACCGCGACGCGGTAATGCCCGTACTCGTGCACGGCAATCAGGATGGCCAGCGCCACCACAAACGAAACCACCGTCAACAACATCGACCACCTCTCAAGTACAACGCGCCACCTGCTGCTCCGCGACCGCGCGGGCTCGCGCGTCCAGGCCCAGCAACGCATCCAGACTGTCGGGGTTGGAGGGCGGGCAGGCCTCCAAAGTTGCACGGTTGACGTGGTGAATCCGGTCAAAACGCAATCGACCAGCCAGGAACGCGGCCACGGCCACTTCGTTCGCGGCGTTCAGCACCGCCGTCGTGCCCGGCGCGGACTCCAAAGCCTCCCAAGCCAAAAACAAACCCGGGAAACGCTCGGGGTCCGGGCGCTCAAAGGTCAAGGCGCCCAAGGTCATGAAATCCAGCGGCGCCGCACCAGACGCCATCCGGTCAGGCCAGCTCAGGCCATAGGCGATCGGCACGCGCATGTCGGGCGTCCCCAGCTGGGCCACGACCGAGCCGTCGTGGTACTGGACCATCGAATGGATCACACTTTGCGGGTGGATCACCACCTCGATCTGACGAGGCGCCAGGCCGAACAGGAATTTGGCTTCGATCACCTCCAGCGCCTTGTTCATCATGGTGGCGGAATCGACCGAGATTTTCTGGCCCATGACCCAGTTCGGGTGGGCGCAGGCTTCCTGGGGCGTCACAGCCGCCAAGCTGCCAGGCGCGCGCTGGCGAAAAGGACCGCCCGACGCCGTCAAGATCACTTTGTCCACCCGATGAGTCCACGCGGCGGGATCGTCGGGCAAGGACTGGAAGACAGCGGAATGTTCGCTGTCAATCGGCAAAAGCGTGGCTCCCCCCTGGCGAACCGCGTCCATGAACAGGTCGCCGCCTACCACCAAGGCCTCTTTGTTGGCCAGCAACAGACGTTTGCCCGCACGAGCCGCGCTCAAACACGGGGCCAGGCCCGCCGCACCCACGATGGCGGCCATGACCATGTCCACCTCGGGGGCACTGGCGACTTGACACAAAGCGTCGTCGCCCGACAGCACCTCGGTGGCCACGTTGAGTTCTTGCAGGCGCTGCCGCAAATCATCGGCGTGCTCGGGCGCAATCACCGCATAAGACGGGCGAAACTGCCGGCACTGCAAAGCCAACGCCTCCACCCGATGTGCTGCCGAAAGCGCGAACACTTCATAACGCTGAGGGTGCCGAGCGATCACGTCCAAGGTGCTGGTCCCGATGGAGCCAGTAGCCCCCAAAACGGTGATGCGTTGCGGACGGGTAGAGAGCGAATCGGACATCAGTAAGACTTCTTTTGGGACCGCTGAAGTGCTCACCAAGTGGCGACCAACATGGCCAACGGCAACACAGGCAACAAGGCATCAACCCGGTCCAGCACGCCGCCATGCCCAGGCAGCAATTGGCTGGAGTCTTTCATGCCGGCACTGCGCTTTACCAGCGACTCGACCAAATCACCGGCCACGCTCATGCCAGTCAAGACCGCCAGCATGAGCAAAGCCGGCAACGGACCCCACGCCCACAACTTTCCATACAGATGGGTTTCGGGCGCCCCACCCCACCACAGCCAACCGGCGGCCAACAGGCACACCCCCACACCGCCGCTGTACACGCCCGCCCAGCTTTTGCCCGGGCTGATGGAAGGCGCCAGCTTGCGCCGGCCAAACGCCTTGCCACCAAAATAGGCCGCAATGTCCGCCATCCAGACCAGCAACAACATGCTGAGCAGCATTTCAATGCCCAGGTAACGCGCCTGGGCCAGGGCCCACCAGGCCAGACCGATCAACACCCAGCCCAGTGCCAGGCGCCACGCCTTGGGCACCAAGGCCCAGCCCGCGACACCGCGCCGCAGCAACCAAGCAGCCAGCACCAGCCACAGGCCGCCCAGTGCCTGCCACAACCAGGGCATGGGCGTATGCAAGCCCACACCCCACCACAAAGCCAACAACAGCAGGCCGAGCACCAGCCCACTGGCCCGAGCCACCAATTCACTGCAACCGTTCAATCGTGCCCACTCCCAACCCGCCGCCACGATCAACAGCAAAGTCACGGCGCAGAACGGCTCAGGCGCGGGATAGAACAAAGCCGGCAAGAGCACCGCAAGCAGCAGCACGGCGGTGATGACTCGTTGTTTCAGCACAGCTTGAACCCGAAATTCAGGAGGAAGAAGACAGCGTTGGTGGGGCCAGCGCCTGTTCCGGGGTCTGGCCGAAACGCCGCTGACGACCCGCATAGACCGCCAGCGCACGGTCAAACTCGGCCTCATCAAAAGCGGGCCACAGCCGGTCCGAGAAATAGAGCTCGCTGTAAGCCACCTGCCACAGCAGGAAGTTGCTGATGCGAACTTCGCCGCCGGTACGAATGACCAGATCGGGATCGGCCACGTGCGACAACGCCAAGGCAGCAGACAGTGACGCTTCCGTGATCTCTTTGCCGCGCTGGGCCAAGGTTTGGGCCGCCTGCACCACGTCCCAACGGCCACCGTAATTGAAACAAACGTTCAACACCAAACGGTCGTTGTGGGCCGTGGCCGCCTCTGCCACCTCCAAACCCGCGCTCACCTCAGAGCCCAAGGGACTGCGGTCACCCGGAAAATACAAGCGCACGCCGGCTTTCGACAACTCAGGCACTTCTTTCGACAAGGCCCGGGCCATCAACGCCATCAAACCCGACACCTCGTCTGCCGGCCGTTTCCAGTTTTCGGAAGAAAAAGCAAACACCGTGAGCACGCGAATGCCGCGCGCAATGCTCCAGCGCACCACTTGACGCAAGGCGGTCACGCCCTGGCGATGCCCTGCAATGCGGGGTAACAAACGCTGGCGTGCCCAACGGCCATTGCCGTCCATGACGATCGCCACATGGGACGGTACACATGCCGTCGCATTCATGGCAAGCCCTCCCCGGGCAAACAATAGCGTGCCAACGTCAAATGGCCATCAGGTCCTGCTCTTTGGCAGCAACCAGTTTGTCCACTTCCGCGATCATACGGTCGGTCAGCTTTTGCACTTCGTCCTGGGTGCGGCGCTCGTCGTCCTCGGAAGCCAGCTTGTCTTTCACCAGCTTCTTGACGTGCTCGTTGGCGTCACGGCGCAAATTGCGGATCGCAATCTTGGACTGCTCACCCTCGCCACGCACCACCTTGGTCAGTTCCTTGCGGCGCTCTTCGGTCATCGCCGGAATCGGCACGCGGATCAGGTCACCCTGCGATGCCGGGTTCAAGCCCAGATCGGATTCGCGGATCGCCTTCTCGATCTTGGCACCCATGCCTTTTTCCCAAGGAGCCACGCCAATGGTGCGGGCGTCGAGCAGCGTCAGATTGGCCACTTGTGACAGCGGCAGCATGGAGCCGTAGTACTCTACCTGGACCGTGTCCAGCAACTGGGGATTGGCACGCCCGGTGCGCACTTTGGCCAACTGGCTCTTCAGCGCCTCCAGCGACTGCTGCATCTTGTGCTCGGTGGTCTTTTTGATCTCGTTGATTTCCATCACATTCACCTTGTTGTAGGACTGGAGCGGGTCAGACGTGGACCAGCGTGCCTTCGTCTTCGCCCAGTACCACGCGGCGCAGCGCGCCGGCTTTGAAAATGCTGAACACGCGCACCGGCAGGTTCTGATCGCGACACAACGCAAACGCGGTAGCGTCCATCACCTGCAACTGGCGGGCCATCGCCTCGTCAAAGCTGATCGTGGTGTAGCGGGTGGCCGTTGGGTCCTTTTTGGGATCGGCGGTATACACACCATCCACCTTGGTGGCCTTGAGCACGATCTCTGCGCCCACTTCGGCGCCTCGCAGGGCGGCAGCGGTGTCGGTCGTGAAGAAGGGGTTCCCCGTACCGGCCGCAAACACGACCACTTTACCCTCTTCCAGGTATTGCAGCGCCTTGGGTCGCACATAGGGCTCCACCACCTGGTCGATGGCGATGGCCGACATGACGCGGGCCTTGACGCCCACACGCTCCATGGCATCCCCCAGTGCGAGCGAGTTCATGACCGTGGCCAACATCCCCATGTAGTCGGCGGTGGCCCGGTCCATGCCGACAGCCCCCCCAGCCACGCCCCGGAAAATGTTGCCGCCACCGATGACGACTGCCACCTCCACGCCCAAGCGGGTGACTTCGGCCACCTCCTCCACAATCCGCACGATGGTGGTGCGATTGATGCCAAAGGCGTCATCGCCCATGAGGGCTTCGCCGGACAGTTTGAGGAGAATGCGCTTGTGTGCAGGCATAGGCGGCTCTGGTGACAAATTTTATGGATTTTAGGCTTACAGCGTGACAACGGCCGGCCCCACAGGGGACCAGCCGTGTATTTTTTCAGTGACCGCCCCTGGCGGCCCACCGATCAGGCGCCTTGCGCAGCGGCTTGGGCAGCAGCGACTTCGGCGGCGAAGTCTTCGACCTTCTTCTCGATGCCTTCACCCACCACAAACATGGTGAAACCCTTGACGTTGGTGTTGACCGATTTCAGGTAAGCACCCACGGTTTGCTTGCCGTCGGCAGCTTTCACGAACACCTGGTCCAGCAGCGACACTTCTTTCAGGTACTTCTGCACCGCGCCTTCGATCATCTTGGCGGCGATGTCGGCGGGCTTGCCGGATTCGGCGGCCTTGGCTTCGGCCACGGCACGCTCTTTGGCAACCAGCTCGGCCGGCACGTCGGCCGACGACAGAGACACCGGCTTCATGGCAGCGATGTGCATCGCAGCGTCCTTGGCGGCCACGGCGTCACCGTCGAACTCAACCATCACACCA
>CAZGDZ010000057.1:0-9207 GCA_964524855.1 uncultured Macromonas sp. | reverse complement strand
GGGACGAGTATCTTCATGCCTTGCTCCTGTTGTGGATGGTTTGAAATCGAATTTAATTGACGTTTACGTAAACGTCAAGATTGTAATTCCAAATAATAGAACGATCGTTCTTTTTTTCGGATTATAGCCACGGTTGACCTGAAGCCAGTCGTCATTGTAGTTATAGCAAATAACTAAATCAACTGATCTTCGTCTGGCTTGGGACCACCGTGTGCAACACCCGTTGCGGGAACGGGATCTCGATGCCATGGTCGCGGAAAGAAGCCAAAATCTGTTTGTTGATGTCAGAGCGCAAACCCAGCTGCCCATTTTCCAAATCCGCGATCCAGTACCCCAACGTGAATTCCAGGCCATCGGCCCCAAATGCCGACAGCGATGCCGCAGGCGCAGGTTCACGCAGAACCCGGGGCTGGCTCAGTGCCGCGGCCTCCAGCAACCGGGTCACCAGTGCCACATCGCTCTGGTACGCCACCCCCACCACGGTGGACTGCCACACCCGGGGATCCGCCAGCGACAGGTTCTCCACCCGGCTGGTGATCAGGATTTCATTGGGCACAATGGACTCGCGCCCGGTCAGGTTGCGGATCACGGTGAAGCGCGCCTTGATGTCGGTGATGCGCCCTTCAAAGGTATCGACCCGGATCATGTCGCCAATGCGCATGCTGCGCTCGGTCAGGATGACAAAGCCACTCACATAGTTGGCCGCCAGCTTCTGCAAGCCAAAACCAATGCCCACGCCGATCGCGCCGCCCAGCACGGACAACGCGGTCAGGTCGATGCCCACCGACGTCAGGGCCAGCATCAGCCCCACGAACATCAGCAAAGCCCGGGTCGCGTTGCTGGCCGCCTTGCGCAGCGACAATTCCTCGCCGGTGGCAGAGCGCAGCAGCCGCGACTCGATCGCGGAAGACACCCACAGCGCCAGAATCAACACCGCGCCGGCAGTGAGCGCGCCTTCAATCAGCGTGCGCACCGACAGTGTGGAGCCGCCCAACTTCCAGGTGATTTGGTCGAGTTCATTGAGCACCACGGGCAGCAAACCGCTGACCCACAACACCATCGCGCCCCAGGCCATCCAGGAAATGCTGCGCTCGATCGGGCGCAGCCAACGCGCCTCGCTGAACGCGACCTGCAACACCTTGACCCCCACGCGAATGGTCACCAGCGACACCAGCACCGGGATGGCCACCCGAAACACGGCAATGTCCTGGTACTGCAGCAACAGCGAGCGTCCACCGTAAGCGAGCGACAGCAACAAAGCCGGGAACAGCACGCCGTCCACCAGGCCCCGGCCGAACCAAACCGAAGCGGTGTGGTCGGGATCGAGCCCACGGCGCAGCAACCAGACTACCGAAAACGCCAACACCACACAGGCCGCCAGAACGGCCAACTCGGTCAGCGCGGCGGGCTGCATGAAGGCTTCAAGCCAGAGCGAAAAATCTTGGATGGGTGCGGGTTTCGTGGTGACAGACATGCGTGGGTGAAATGACAGAATCGCCGACCATTGTCCCTGAAAGCCAGGTCAAACGTCGGCCAACACCCGCAGATGGGCTTCCACACTGCGCGCCAAAGCGCTCAGGTTGTACCCCCCCTCCAGCACGCTGACGATGCGCCCTTCAGCGTGTTGGCGCGCCACGTCCTTGATGCGCTGGGTGATCCAGGCGTAATCCTGCTCAACCAGCCCCAGTTGGCCCATATCGTCCTCTCGGTGTGCGTCAAAACCGGCGCTGATGAAGATCATTTCGGGCCGGTGCGCCTGCAAGCGGGGCATCCAGTGGGCCTCGATCAACTCGCGCACGGCCATGCCCCGGGTGTAGGCGGCCACCGGCAGGTTGACCAGGTTGGGCGCGCTGGAATGGCTCCACTCGGGGTAAAAGGGGTGTTGGTAGAAGCTGCACATCAAAATACGGTCGTCACCGGCCACGATGTCTTCCGTACCGTTGCCGTGGTGCACGTCGAAATCGATCACCGCCACCCGCTGCAGGCCATGGCGCTCCAGCGCGTACTTGGCAGCCACCGCCACGTTGTTGAAAAAACAAAAGCCCATAGCCTTGTCACGACAGGCATGGTGGCCGGGGGGGCGGGTGGCGCAAAAGGCATTTTCCAGCTCGCCGGCCAGCACCGCGTCGGTGGCATTGATCGCGGCCCCCGCCGACAGCAAAGCCGCCTCCCAGGTATGGACGTTGATGGACGTGTCCGGGTCGAGCTGAGCGTGGGCGGGGCCACCCGCTGCAATCTCGTCGCGCAACTCATCGCTCAAGCCCCGGATGGACGCGATGTGCAGGCGCCCGTGGGCCAACTCCAGTTCAGCGATCGATGCGGGCGTGGGCTCGCGCCGGTCGAGCGCGTCCCCCACCCCAGTGATCAGCAGCCGGTCTTCGATCGCGCTGAGCCGCTCCGGGCATTCGGGGTGCCCGTCGCCCATTTCGTGCCGCCAGCAGGTTTTGTGGGTGAAATAGCCAGTGGGTTTCATCGCTGTCGTTTTCCGGTATCGTCTGGGGGCATGGATGCACCGCAACACTCGCAATACACCATCGCCTCGCTGCTGCGCCAGCTTACCACGGTCATTGTGGGCAAAGAGGCGCAAGTTCGCGACTGCGTGACGTGCCTGCTGGCCGGCGGCCACCTGCTGATTGAGGACGTGCCCGGCGTCGGCAAAACCACCCTGGCCCAGGCCTTGGCCCGCAGTTTCGGGCTGGATTTTTCAAGGGTGCAGTTCACCTCGGACCTCATGCCCAGCGACCTGACCGGCGTGGCAGTGTTCGAGCGCGAGCGGCAGGGCTTTGTCTTTCACCCCGGCCCCTTGTTCACCCAGGTGCTATTGGCCGATGAGATCAACCGGGCCAGCCCTAAAACGCAAAGCGCCTTGCTAGAGGCGATGGAGGAAAAGCAGGTATCGGTCGAAGGCAGCACACGCCCGCTGCCGCAGCCATTTTTCGTGATCGCCACCCAGAACCCACACGACCAACTCGGCACCCACGCGCTGCCCGAGTCGCAGCTGGACCGGTTTCTGATGCGCATCCACCTGGGTTACCCGGACCGCACGGCTGAGCGGGCGCTGCTGCAAGGCGAAGACCGGCGCGATTTGCTGGAACAACTGGCGCCCGTGCTGGACGCGGCGCAACTGCGCGCGCTGCAACAGGTGGTGCGCGACGTGGCCGCCACCGACGCCGTACTGAACTACCTGCAAAACCTGTTGGAAGCCACCCGCAACGGACAGTGGTTTGTGCAGGGCCTGAGCCCGCGGGCGGGTTTGGCCATTTTGCGCGCGGCCAAAGCCCACGCGCTGGTGGATGGCCGCCGCTACGTGGCACCCGACGACATCGCAGCCATCCTGCCGCAAGCGGCGGCGCACCGGCTGATTCCCGTCAGCTCGGCCGGGCGCGGTGCGGCCGAACAGGTGCGGGCCATGGTGGCGGCCACCCCCCTGCCCTGAGCCCAGCCATGAGCTTGGTCCGCGCCACCCTTCGCCTGCGGCCGGCAGCCCCACGCTGGCGGCAGCGGTGGTGGGCGTGGTGGTTGAACCGCCTACCCCGGCGCGACCGGCTGGTGCTGACCCACCGCAACCTTTACATCCTGCCCACCCGCGCAGGGCTGATGCTGGCCGTCACGCTGATGCTGTTGCTGGTGGGCAGCATCAACTACCAGCTCAACCTGGGCTACCTGCTGACGTTTTTGCTGGCGGGCTGTGGGGTGGTGGGCTTGCACCTGACCCACCTGAACTTGCGCGGCCTGGAACTCAGCGCCCAGATCACGCCAACGGTGTTTGCCGGTCAGCCCGCACCAGTCAGGCTGCGACTGCACAACCCCACACGCCGTGCCCGCTACGGCATCGGGCTGTGCTGGCTGCCCACCGACGGACCAACCCCTGGCGAACCCACTTGGTGCGACGTAGCGCCGCAAAGCGACACCGTGACCGAATTGAGCCTGACCCTGCCGCACCGGGGTCGGCACGCGCTGCCGGCCTTGCTGGTGGAAACGCGCTTCCCTCTGGGCACCACTCGGGCTTGGCACTGGTGGCGTCCGGCCACGCCCTGTCTTGTCTATCCGGCCCCCGAAGCGGCGCCCCCACCCCTACCCTGGGGCGCAGCCCCCTCAGATGCCGAAGGCGCTTCGGCTAGGCACCAGGCAGAAACTCAAGACATGGACGGCGCGCGCCCCTACCGGCGCGGCGACCCCTTGAAGCGGGTGGTCTGGAAAAAGGTGGCCCGCACCGCCGATGGCCCCAATCCCCAATGGATCAGCCGGGATGGCGAACCGCCGCCGAGCAGCACGCTTTGGCTGGATGCCCACACCTGCGGCCTGAGCGCCCCTGAAGCCCGCTGGTCGCGCCTGTGCGCCTGGGTGCTGGAGGCCGAACGCCAGGGGTTGCGGTACGGCCTTCGGCTGCCTGGCCAGGAGGTGCCGCCCGGCCTCGGCGCAGACCACCAGCACCGTTGCCTGGAGGCCCTGGCATGCGCCTGAGCCTCGCACCTACCTGGCCCAGCGGGCAACTGCCCAGGGAAACCCGTGACACCTGGTTTTTGCTCGCGGTGATTGGCTGGATCACAGTGCTCCAAGCCCCCTACGTGCCGATTTGGTGCACCGCGTTGACGCTGGGGGTGCTGACGTGGCGCGCTTGGTTGGCCGGGAAACAAAAGGCCTTACCCGGCTGGCCATGGCGCGCCCTGCTGCTGGGCACGGCTCTGACGGCCACCTGGTTCAGCCACAAAACACTGTTGGGCCAAGACGCCGGTGTGACGCTGATTGTGTTGTTGCTGGCCTTGAAGACCCTGGAACTGCGTGCCCGGCGCGATGCTTTCGTGGTGTTCTTCCTGGGTTTTTTCACACTGCTCACACATTTCTTCCACTCACAATCGCTGCTCACCGCGCTGGGCATCGTGCTGGCGCTGCTGGGGCTGTTGAGCGCCTTGGTCAACGCCCACATGCCCGTTGGCCGACCCAGCCTTTGGCAAACCACCCGCCTGGCCGGCAGCATGGCGCTGCTGGGCGCACCGGTGATGGTGGTGCTGTTCATGCTGTTTCCCCGCTTTGCGCCGCTGTGGGGGATTCCTTCTGACAGCTCGCTGGGGCGCAGCGGCTTGTCCGGCCAAATGCAGGTCGGCCAGATCGCCCAATTGGCGCTGGACGACAGCATCGCACTGCGGGTGGAATTTGAGCCAGGCCAGCGGCCCAGCCAGCAAGCCATGTACTTTCGCGGCCCGGTGCTCAGCGACTTTGATGGCATTGAATGGCGCCCCCGCTCCACACCAGGCGCCATCGCACCCACGCTGCGCAACACAGCCACCACCGGCTGGCAGGCACTTGGGCAACCGGCTCGCTATCGCCTGACCATGGAACCCAGCAACCGGCCTTGGGTGTTGACGCTGGAAGCCACGCCCGAGTTGCCCAGCGTGGGTAACCAGCCAGCGCGCCTATCGCCTGAACTGGAATGGAGCGTGGCCCGGCCGCTGACCGACGTGACGCGGTTCGACGCCGTGGCCTACCTCAACCACCAGCACGGCCCCACCGAGCGCAACCTCACACTGCAGGCTGATCTGGAACTCCCGCCCAGCTTCAACCCACGCACCCTGCAACTGGCCCAGGATCTGCAACGTCAACTGGGGCAAGACGCCACAGCCACGGTCTATGTGGACACGGTGCTGGAACGCCTGCGCACAGGCGGCTACCAATACACCCTGGAGCCCGGCTTGTACGGCCGCCACACCGCCGATGAATTTTGGTTCGACCGAAAAGCCGGCTTTTGCGAACACATTGCCTCCAGTTTTGTGATCTTGATGCGTGCGCTGGACATTCCGGCCCGGGTGGTCACTGGTTACCAAGGTGGCTCACTCAACCCGGTGGACGGGGTTTGGACTGTGCGCCAGAGTGATGCCCATGCCTGGGCAGAAGTGTGGATGGCCGACCGAGGCTGGGTGCGCATTGACCCCACGTCGTACGTGATGCCAAGCCGCACTGGCACGGTGGATCGGCTGCGTCCCCCGCCTGGTCTGGTGTTGGACACCATCACCCGGGTCAATCCGGCCCTGCTGGCGCAACTGCGGTCTTTGTGGGAAGCCACCAACAACCGTTGGAACCAGTGGGTGCTGAACTACACCCAAAGCCGCCAACTCGATTTGCTGCGCCAGCTTGGGTTCGGCAGCCCAAGTTGGACCGACCTGCTGCAACTCATGGCAGGTGCGCTCGGCGTGCTCAGCTTGGCAGGGCTGGGCTGGTTGTGGATGGGCCGACGCCAGACCAATCCCTGGCTGCGCATGCTGGCCCAAGCCCGACAGCGCCTGACCCGGGCCGGCTTGCCGGTACCACCCCACGCCACCCCCCGTCAACTGGCCCAATTGCTGCAAACCCACCGCCCCGGCAACGCGGCTCCCACCCTCGCGTGGCGGCAGTGGCTGCAAGCCATGGAGGCTTGGCGTTACGATCCTGCACACGGCACCACCAGCCCGCACGGCTTGCGCGCCCAATGGCGGCAACTGCCTCCGTTGGACCCACCGCCGCCCACCGTTTGAAGATACCCGATCGAGCCCCCTTTGAAACCGCGCCGCCACCCACTTTTGTCGTCACTCGGCTCCCTCGCTTTGGCCGGTCTGCTCACGCTGGCTGGGCCAGCCAACGCCCAATCGGCCAAAACCAAACAGCGCCCCGGCACCCCCGCCGCTACAACCTACGCAGGGCACGACACGGCCCAGCGCTTTGCCGCTGAGCTGGATCAAACCCAAGGTTGGCAAGACGGTTGGGCCACCCATTGGGTAAGCCAGGCCCAGCGCAATGCCCAGGCCATCCGGCTGATCGCGCCAGCCCCTGCCGGCACCGCCAAGAACTGGGCGGCCTACCGGGCTCGTTTTGTCGAGCCCAGGCGTTTGCAAGCTGGCGTTCGTTTCTGGCAACAACATGCCGATGCGCTGCAGCGCGCCGAAGCCACCTACGGCGTGCCTGCCTGGCTGGTGGTGGGCATCATCGGGGTGGAGACTTTGTACGGCCAGCACACCGGTAATTTCCGCGTGCTCGACGTGCTGGCGTCACTGGCGTTTGAGTTTCCGCCCCAGCACCCTCGGGTGGAGCAGCGCACCGAATTTTTTCGCAGCGAGCTGGCCGCCTTTCTGACCCTCGCCCGCGCCAGCCAACAAGCGCCCACCACCTGGCTGGGCAGCTACGCCGGCGCCATGGGCCTGCCGCAGTTCATGCCCAGCAACTGGACGCGTTTTGGTGTCGATTTCGATGGCGATGGCCGCATCGACCTGCTCAACAGCCCGACCGATGCCATTGGCTCGGTGGCGCGTTACCTGCAAGGTTTCGGCTGGAAGCCCGGCCTGCGCACCCATTACGAGATCGAGTTCGATACCGCCACGCTGGACATGGAATCCCTGCTCGCGCCCGACATCCTGCCTTCGTTCAGTGCCGGCACCTTCCAGGCCAAAGGTGTACGCCTGCCGCCCGAAGCCCAGGCGCACGATGGCTTGTTCGCCCTGGTGGAGCTGGAAAACGGCGACCCGCAGCAAGGCGGCGGTCCACGCACCTACGTGGCGGGCACCGAAAATTTTTACGTCATCACCCGCTACAACTGGAGCAGCTACTACGCGATGGCGGTGATCGATTTGGGGCAGGCGGTAGAAGCCCTATGGCGCCGATGAGCCTTCTTGCCTAGACTGCGCGGCGGAGCCAACCGCCGCCATGCCCGACACCAGCACACCCACCTCAGTTCCTGAAGACATCCACCGTGCCGCCATCGCGGCCCGCATCGACTGGCTGTTTGACCTCGCTCAGCGCCACGGTGAGACCTTCCGCAGCGCCGAAGCGTGGCTGGCCCGCGAGCGTTACCTGGCCGAGCACCCCACGGCAATGGCCGTGCTCAAGTGCATGGACGGGCGCATCAACCTCTCGGTGGCCACCCGAACCCCAGCCGGCATCCTCATGCCGTTTCGCAACCTGGGGGGCATGTTCAACCTCGGCTGGCCGCATCTGGGCGAAATCCTCACCCAGCATGTGATGGACATGGTGCGCGCGGGCCGGCGTGTGATGCTGCTCATCACCTACCACTGGTCGCGAGGTGATGTACAGCGCGGCTGCGCCGGCTTCCACTACGACAAGGCAGCCAGCATCGCGCACGCCTGGGCCATCCGGCAGCAGGTCTCGGAGCTGTTCGGCCATGCCCACGCTACCGTGTACCCGCTGGTGTGCGGCTTTGAAACCGACCTGGAAGCTTTGACCCTGCACGCCCATGGCGGTGGCACGCTGGACCTCGCGCACCACGCGGACACACCCACCCCAGTGCTGGAAGCCGAACTGGCTCAGCTACTGCACGATTTGCCGCCACCCATGCGAGCTGACCTGCTGCCGCTGTTGCAAGGCAACCTGGCCCACGTGGCGGCCGTGCGCGAGCAAACCATCCAAGGCCAACGCGAACTGGCGGTCGAACACCGCGAATGGGTCATCTGCCTGGGCCGTGGGTTTGACTTCCTGCATACGCCCAACCTCGCGCTCATCGTCGGCCCTTACAGCCCAGACCTTGCCCACCCCATCCGCACCGCGGCGCACATCATTCAGAGCAACATGGACCAAGGCCGCATCCCGGAGGATGGTTTTTTGCTGCTGGCCTCGGTGCCCTACGAAAGCCTGGGCGTGGAACGCGGACGGGCCGAATTGAAGGCGCGCTTCATGGGTCAATTTGCGGCCGACGTGATTGCCCATGCCTACCCCCGCCTGGCGCAGCGCATGCACCGCCGTACCGCCGTGCTCGACTGGCACGCCCGCAGCATGGAGGTGCTGGAAACGCACACGCCCCCACCGGTTTAGGTATTTCTCCCTAGGGACATTTGGGGTGCAGGCCACCCCGTCCTGCAGTAACATGGCCCCTCAACCAATTCACACCTAAAGGAGACAAGGATGCGTTTTCTGCAAAAGCTCGGTTTGACGGTAGGCCTCGGCGCAGCGTTGGTCGCTGGCACAGCAGTGGCCCAGCAACAGCAGTTCATCAACGTGCTCACCGGTGGCCAAAGTGGTGTGTATTACCCGGTCGGCGTTGCGCTGTCCCAGATTTTTGCCAAAGACATCCCCAACGCCCGCGCCACCGCCCAGGTCACCCGCGCTTCGGCCGAAAACCTGAACCTGCTGCAAGCGGGCCGTGGCGAGTTGGCCATGACCCTGGCCGACTCCCTGTCCGACGCCTGGAAGGGCGTTGCCGATGCCGGCTTCCCGCAGAAGCTGGAC
>CAZGDZ010000056.1:0-9383 GCA_964524855.1 uncultured Macromonas sp. | reverse complement strand
TTTTCACCTCTGTTGCTTCAGTTGGCACCGCTTCCGGCGGCACCGCGAGAGCCATACAAGACCCTCACTTACTCGACCCGCGCACACAGCGTGCGTTGAGGGTCACTACGCTTGAGCACCTGCCAGCAGGGCATTCAAGCACCGATTTGTGTACGCAGCGTGACCGCCACGGACGGTGGCAAGACGACCGATCAGGCCTTCTTGGGGCGCTTGGCGCCGTACTTGGAACGGGACTGCTTGCGGTCTTTCACGCCTTGCAGGTCCAGCGAACCGCGCACGATGTGGTAACGCACACCGGGCAAGTCCTTGACACGACCGCCGCGAACCAGCACGACACTGTGTTCCTGCAAGTTGTGGCCTTCACCGCCGATGTAGGAGATCACTTCGAAGCCGTTGGTCAGGCGCACTTTGGCGACCTTACGCAGCGCGGAGTTCGGCTTCTTTGGGGTCGTGGTGTACACGCGGGTGCACACACCACGACGCTGGGGGCAGTTTTCCATGGCCGGGCTCTTGGACTTGATCTTTTCGACCGTCCGACCCTGGCGCACGAGTTGGTTAATGGTTGGCATTGAAACGTCCCTAAACGTTTGAAAAACAAAAACGGAAAGCCCTTCGGAAATTTCCGAAAAGCCCGCTACTGTATCACGAGGCCCGAGAGCTTGCAAGGATCACTTGATCCACAAGCGGATGGCACCCCAGATGCGGCCCAGCAAGCCGGCCTCCTCGACCGCTTCCAGCACGAACAGCGGCACCTCGGCCACCGCCTCGCCGGCCGCCGTGGTGATGCGCAACGTGCCGAGGGGTTGACCCTGGTTCAACGGCGCGATCAGGGGATCGGTGCGCAACACTTCGGTGCGCAGGTTGGCCGCCTGCCCGGCCGGCACGCTGACGACCACGCCTTCGGCGCGGCCGAGCTTGACCTGCGAGGCCTTGCCTTTCCAGACCTCCGGCGTCGCCACCGGTTGGCCCGGGGCGAACAGGCGAACCGCCTCGAAAGCCGAAAAACCCCAGTTCAGCAGCTTCTGGCTTTCGGCGGCCCGGGCATTTTCGTTGGCCGCACCAAGCACGACGCTGATCAGCCGACGCTGCCCCGCCAAACCTTCACCCAAGGCCGGGAACTGGCGCCGGGCGGTGGCCACCAGGCAGTACCCTGCCGCGTTGGTGTGACCGGTTTTCAAACCGTCCACCGTGGGGTCGCGGAACAGCAACAGGTTGCGGTTGCTGTCGTTCGCGGCCGGCGTGCCCGGGTAGCGGTAGCGCTGGATGGCGTAGTACGGCACGAAATTCGGGAAGTCCTTCATCAGCCGGGTGGCCAGGATGGACAGATCGCGTGCCGTGGTGAGGTGGCCGGGCGCCGTCAGGCCCTCGGGGTTGTGGTAATTCGTGCCCGCCATGCCCAGGGCACGGGCCTGCTGGTTCATCAAGGCCACGAAACGCTCCACCGAGCCAGCCACGCCTTCGGCCAACGCCACGGTGGCATCGTTGCCGGACTGAACGATCATGCCCTTGAGCAAGTCTTCCACCGGCACCTGCATCTTGGGATCGATGAACATGCGGGAGCCGGGCATTTTCCAGGCCCGCTCGCTGACCGCAAATTTCTGGTCGAGCGTGATTTTCTGGGCACGCAGCGCGTCGAACACCAAGTAGGCGGTCATCAACTTGGTCAACGACGCCGGCTCGACCGGCACATCGGCGTCCTTGGCGGCCAACACCTGGTTGGCCGTGACGTCGTACAAGAGGTAGGCGCGCGCAGCGATCTCGGGCGGCTGTGGGGTTGCCCCCACCACCGGGGCCAGCAGCAAAGCCGCCACAGAGGCACAGCCCGCCACCCAGCGGCGCAAAGCAGATTTCATAGCGAACACAACGATCCGATGCAAAAAGGAAATTGAGGGCGCCCGCCGGTTCAGGCTTGGCGCAAATGGCGCAAGGCCAACGATTTGAGCAGGGGCAGGCGCCCGTGGAAAAAATGCTCGACGCCAGGCACCACGGTCACCGGCAGGCCTTGGGGACGGGCCCAGTCCAGCGCGGCCGCCAAGGGCACGGTGTCGTCCTGCTCCCCATGAACGACCAGCGTGCGGTCGTGAAGTTCCTCGGGCAAGGCCGGCACCTGAAAACGGCTGGCCGCCGTGCCCACCAGCACCAGCGAATGCAAGGCCCGCTGCGGATGCAAGGCCACCGCCGCACGGCAGGTGACGTAAGCACCGAACGAGAAGCCTGCCAGTGCCAACGGCACGTCCTGGGGCACCCGCTGTGCCACTAGGGCCAGCAGGTCGTCCGCCTCGCCCACACCATGGTCGTGCTCGCCAGTGCTGCGCCCCACGCCCCGGAAGTTGTAGCGCAGCGCCACCCAGCCGGCCTGCACATAGGCACGGGCCAGGGTTTGCACCACTTTGTTCTGCATGGTGCCGCCGAACAAAGGATGGGGGTGCGAAATTACCGCAATACCGCCACCGGGGCGGGCTTGCGCCGGCTGGTCGATGGCCAGCTCCAACGACCCGGCAGGGCCGTCAATGAGTTCCGACTCGGTCTGAGCGTTCACGGCGCCACTCAACGCCCGACGTCAGCCGAGGTGCGCAAACGCTCCACCACGACGCCGTCGCGCAAATGGGAGGTGACGATTTCGTCGATGTCGGCCTGGTCCACAAAGCTGTACCAGACCGCCTCCGGGTACACCACCGCGATCGGGCCACCGGCGCAACGGTCCAGGCAGCCGGCCTTGTTGACGCGCACCTGCCCGGGGCCGGCGAGGCCCAGCGCCTTGACCTGCTGCTTGCAATGGTCGAACGCGGCCTGGGCACCGTGGTCGGCGCAACAGGCTTCGCCGTTGGACCGCTGGTTCAGACAAAAGAATATGTGTCGCTGGTAGTAAGACGACTCGGGACGGGCATCGCTCATGGCGTCGGATTGTAGTGGGCCGGTCTGGGCAGCAACGCCAAGCGCACCCCGACCCCCAGCGCCGCGTAGGGCCACAACCACCCCAGCCACTGAGACAAACCATGGAATCGGATGAACCGCCCCTGCTCCCAGATTTGCAGCGATTGGGCGAAGTAAGCGGTTTCGGGCGCACGGTTGAGCAGGCCCAGCGCAAAGCTCCAGGCCAGCAGGGACAGCAGTGCCGCCGTCCGGTGCCCCAGCGCCAAGCCCAGCAGGGACATGGCCGCCGCCACCGTGAGCCCCAGCGACGCGGGCGGCGACAACCAAGCCCAGGCGTGGACCGGCCCGAAGGTGAGGCTGGCCGACAACACGCCCGTCAACACCACCGCCGCGCCAAACACCAGGGCGAACACAAAACGCTGCGCCGGTTGGCGCACGATGGCATAACCCAGCAACACCGGTGCCCAGACACAGAGGGCCACCACCAGCGATTCGGTCAGCGGACTCAGGGACAACGACGCGGACGCCTGAGGCAGCCAGGCTTGCAGCACCGAGCCCTCGGTCAGCGTCACCAGCGCCTGCTCCAGCCGCTGCCAGACCTGCCCCAGGCCGAACGGCACCGACGTGGGGTACAAGGCAGCCAGGGGCCAGACCAGCAACACCGCCAACGCACCCTGGGTGTCGGACACCAACCAGCGCTGCCGAAACTGGCCCCAAGGCCCCAGCACCCGCCAGCGCAACAACAGCAAGGCCAACGCTGCCCCCAGAATGGCGCCCGCCGTGTTCAACAACCAATCCACCTGCGACGGCACCCGCTGAACCAGGTAGGCCTGGGCGGATTCCAGCAGCAGCGACAGCACCGCAGGCCCGAGCGTGCCGACGAGCCACGCGCTGCCTCCGCGTCCACCGGAACGGGCCACGGCCAACGTCAGCAACAAGCCCAGCGGTGCGTAGCCCAGCAGGTTGGCAAATACGTCAAAACCGGTCCAGTAGGTGGGCCAAGGCGCCAGCAAGAACGACCACGGCGCAATGCCCTGGGCCCGCCAGCCGTGGAACGGGTAGAGGCTGGCGTACACCACCACAGCCGCGTACCCCAAGGCCAGCGGCCACGCCAACGACCAGCCGCCAGCAAGCCGCCCGGCAGGCGGCGCAGCGGGAGCAGACGGTTTCGCGGCCACCACCCTGCCGTCAGAACGGCTTGACAACCACGAGCACCACCGCCACGATCATCATCAGCACCGGAATTTCGTTGAACCAGCGGTACCAAGTGTGGCTGTGGGGGTTGTCGTCACGCTCAAAACGGCGCAGCAAGCGCCCGCAGGCGTGGTGGTAGCCGAGCAGCAACACGACGATGAGCAGCTTGGCGTGCATCCAACCGTTGCCCGACCCACGGCCGATGCCGTAACCAAGCCACAACCACAGGCCCAGCGCCAGCGCGGGCACGGCCAGCAAGGTCATGAAGCGCATGAGTTTGCGGGCCATGAGCAACAGCCGTTCGCGTTCGGCCGAACTGCCTGGCGTGACCATGGCCAGGTTCACGAAAATGCGCGGCAGGTAGAACAGGCCAGCAAACCAGCTGGCCACGAAGACAATGTGAAACGACTTGACCCAAAGCATGTCTGACAGTGTAGCCAAACCACAGAAACACAAAGACAGGAGGAAATGACCATGAGCGACACCCCCCACACGCATTGGACCAAGGTCCATGACACGCTGTGCGCGCACGGCACCTCGCCATTCTGGCACCCGCGCGAAGAACGGCTGTACTGGCTGGACGCCGGCCTGCGCCGGCTGTGGCGGGTGCACCCGCGCAGTGACGTGGTCGAGCACCTGGACTTGCCCCAAGAGCCGGGCAGCGTGGTGCCCTGCCAAAAAGGCGGGCTGCTACTGGCCATGCGCGATGGCATCTACCACCTGGGCAGTTGGAGCGACCTGCCGCGGCAGGTACGCCCCGCGCCCTACGACACCAGCCGCCAGCACTTTGGCGAAGGCCGGTGCGACCCGTGGGGACGCTTCTGGGTCGGGACGAGGGTGGACGCACTGGACCGGGCAGACGGCGCACTCTATTGCCTGCAAACCCGCACGCAGGCCCAGCCGGAGCTGCAACTCATGGAACGCGGCGCGTTGTCGTCGGCCGGATTGGCCTGGTCGCTGGATGGGCGGGCGCTGTACTGGGCCGACGCCAGCCGCCACGACATTGCCAGCCACGCAATGACCCAACCGGGTCGCTGGCCGCCGGTGTTGGGCGTGCCCATGCCCTGGGCGCGGTTCCCGCGCAAACCCGAGGGTTGGTCGTTCGACCACCGTCAGGGCTATGAAGGCCGCCCTGGTGGCGCGGCGCTGGATCAAGAGGGCCGTTACTGGGTGGCCATGCAGGACGGGGGCCAAGTGCTGTGCCTGGGCGAGCGGGGCGACATCGTGGCGCGCTACCCGCTCCCGGCGCAATGCCCCACCTCGCTGTGCTTCGGTGGCGCGGATGGCAAAACGCTGTTCGTCACCACCTCGCGCTTGCACCGCGGTGAAGCGGAACTGCGGTATTACCCCGACAGCGGGGCGGTGTTCTCGATGCCGGTGAGCAGCGCCGGCCAACCCGCCCACCTGTACTGGGACTGAAGCAGCCCGTTCAAAAATTTCACACCGCAGGCAATGGCCCGCCGCTAACATGGCAGCCATGCCTGATACCGCCGCCCCCTCCTCCGCCAGCCTGCCACCGCCCAACGGGGTGGTGGCCCGCTGGGCAGACCAGATCCGCACTGCCGCTGCTGCCGGGCAAGGCCTGCGCATTGTGGGCGGCGACAGCAAAGCTTTTTACGGCGAGCCGTTGGCCTCCACGCTGGCCACGCTGGCCACGTGCGAGCACCAAGGCATCGTGGCCTACGAGCCGACCGAACTGGTCGTCACCGTTCGCGCCGGCACCCCCCTGGCCGAGGTGGAGGCCGAGCTGCGGGCTCAGGGCCAATACCTGCCGTTCGAGCCCCCGCACTTTGGACCCTGCGCCACGGTCGGTGGCATGGTGGCCTCAGGTCTGAGTGGGCCAGCGCGGGCCAGCGTGGGTGCGGTGCGCGACTACATCCTGGGCGTGCAACTGCTGAACGGGCGCGGAGAGCACCTGACCTTTGGCGGGCAGGTGATGAAAAACGTGGCCGGCTATGACGTGAGCCGCTTGTTGGCCGGCAGCCTGGGCAGCTTGGGAGTGCTGACCGAGGTGTCGCTGAAAGTGCTGCCCCTGCCGCCTGCCGAGGCCACCCTCTGTTTCGAGATGCCTCAGGCTGCGGCTTTGGCCCAACTGGCCCGCTGGCGTTCGCAACCGCTGCCTTTGAACGCAAGCTGCTGGGTGCTGGACGACACCAGCGCGCCCGCCCGCGAACTGCTGTTTGTGCGCCTGCGAGGCGCGGTGGCAGCGGTGGACGCTGCACAGCGGCGGATGCTGACCGACGCCGCCGGGACCGTGCTGGACACCGCCACCACGGCGGCCGACTGGCTGGCCTGCCAGGAACAGACCTTGCCTTTCTTTGCCCAGGCGCCATCGCCCGAACATGGGCTGTGGCGCTTGTCGGTGGCGCCCACCACCCCGGCGCTGGACCTGCCTGGTCCGGCGCTGGTGGAATGGCACGGCGGCCTGCGCTGGCTGTGGGCGCCGCTGAGTGCGGGTGCGGCCCTGCGACAGATGGCACAACAGGCGGGCGGACACGCCACCCTGTTTCGCGCGCCAGCCACCCAGCCCGAGGCCAACGGGCGCTTCGCCCCCGCCGCACCGGCCTTGAACGCCATCCAGCAGCGACTGAAGCAGGCTTTCGACCCGGCCGGCATTTTCAACCCCGGCCGTTGGGCCCCAGGCTTCTGATCGCGCACCGCCATGCAAACCCAACTCGCCCCCGAATACCAGCACACGCCCGACGGACAGACCGCGCAAGCCATCTTGCGCAAATGCGTGCACTGTGGCTTTTGCACCGCCACCTGCCCCACCTACCAACTGCTGGGCGATGAACTGGATGGCCCACGCGGGCGCATTTACCTGATCAAACAGGTGCTGGAGGGCGCCACGCCCACCCGCAAAACGCAGCAGCACCTGGACCGCTGCCTGACCTGCCGCAACTGCGAATCGACCTGCCCCAGCGGGGTGGATTACGGGCACCTGGTGGACATTGGCCGCAAGGTGGTGGACGCGAAAGTGCCTCGACCGCTGGGCGAACGCGTGGTGCGCTGGGCGCTGAAAGAAGGGTTGCCCTCGCCCTTGTTCGCCCCAGCCATGGCGGTGGGCCAGACGGTGCGCGACCTGCTGCCCCAAACGCTGCAAGCCAAGGTACCGCCACGCCAGTCCAGCGGGGCCTGGCCAAAGCGCACCCACGCCCGCAAGGTGTTGATGCTGGCTGGCTGCGTGCAGCCCGCCATGATGCCCAACATCAACAGCGCCACCGCGCGGGTGCTGGACGCTGCGGGGGTGCAAACCGTGCTGGCGCCGAAAGCCGGCTGCTGCGGCGCGGTCAAGTTCCATTTGAACGACCAGGTGGGCGGCCTGGACCAGATGCGGGCCAACATCGATGCCTGGTGGCCCTACATCGACCCAGCGGTACAGAGCGGTGTGGAGGCGATCGTGATGAACGCCTCCGGCTGCGGGGTGACGGTCAAGGAATACGGCCACCTGCTGCAACACGACCCCGAGTACGCCGACAAGGCCGCGAGGGTGAGCGAACTGACCCGTGACTTGAGCGAGCTACTGCCCGAACTGGTGCCTGCCTTGAAAACCCGGCTGGCCGCCCTCCCCGACGGCACGCCGCGACGCCTGGCCTTCCACCCGCCTTGCACCTTGCAGCACGGCCAGCAGCTGCGCGGCGGCGTGGAACAGCACTTGGGCGAACTGGGTTTCGAGGTGAACTTGGCACGGTGCGAGGCGCACCTCTGCTGCGGCTCCGCCGGGACCTATTCGGTGTTGAACCCGGGGCTGTCCCAGCAACTGCGCGACCGCAAGCTGGGGCACTTGGGGGAGTTGGCGCCCGAGGCTATCGTATCGGCCAACATCGGCTGCATCACCCACCTGCAAAGCGGCACCGAGACCCCGGTTCGGCACTGGGTGGAAGTGCTGGACGCCGCGCTGACCGCCAGCCAGCCCCGCTGACCCTCGCATGCTGACCGCGCTGGCCACCTTGCTGAGCCTGCAGCTGACGGGTGAAGTGGTGGCCCGCTGGCTGGCGTTACCGGTGCCCGGACCGGTGCTGGGCATGGCCACGCTGCTGCTGGCGCTGGCATGGCGACCGGCGTGGCTCACCGCGCTGCGATCCACCGCCCAAGGTTTGCTGCAACACCTGTCGTTGATGTTCGTGCCGGCCGGCGTGGGGGTGATGCTGCACCTGCAGCGCCTGGGCGAAGAAGCCTGGGCCGTCGGCGTGGCCGTGGTGCTCAGCACCTGGATCGGCATGGCCACCACAGCATTGACCGTGGTCTGGTTGATGGCCAAAACCCGCCCACACACAGGCTCTCCGCCGGACGACACACCATGAACCCGGCCAGCCTGAGCGACATCTGGGTCTACCTGTCGGCGACGCCGCTGCTGGGGCTGACTCTGACGCTGCTGGTCTACCTGCTGTCATATCGCCTGCACGAACTCAGCGGGTACAACCCACTGGTCAACCCGGTGGGCATTTCGATTGCCTTGTTGGGCACGCTGCTGTGGGCCACCGGCACGCCGTACGGAACCTACTTTGAAGGCGCGCAGTTCGTGCACTTCCTGCTCGGGCCGGCGACGGTGGCGCTGGCCGTGCCTCTGTTCGAGCAACTGGGCCGGTTGCGACGGCTCTGGTTACCCCTACTGGGCGGCCTGCTGACCGGCACCGTGGCGGCCACGGCCAGCGCCGTGCTGCTGGCCCACGCACTGGGCGCCTCGCGGGCCACGCTGGCCTCGTTGGCGCCCAAATCGGTCACCACGCCCGTGGCCATGGGCATCGCGGAAAAGCTGGGAGGCCTGCCGTCGTTGACCGCCATCCTGGTGGTGTGCACCGGCATTGTGGGAGCCGCCACCGCACGCGGGCTGTTCCAGGTGCTGCGCATCCACAACCCGGTGGTGCGCGGTTTTGCACTGGGCACGGCCGCCCACGGCATTGGCACTGCGCGGGCGTTTCAAGTCAGCGCAGAAATGGGGGCGTTCGCAGGCTTGGCGATGGGTTTGACCGCCCTGTTCAGCGCCCTGACGTTGCCCGGGCTGGTGGGGCTGCTGCTGCGCTGGCTCTGAATCCAGCCACGGCGATCAGCCGTGCAGGTCGTCGCGGCGGGCAATTTCCAGCAGCCGCTCCAGCTCGTGCGGATGGTGGATTTCGTTGTGGCGGTGCCAGCGCTGAATCAGCCACATCACCCCAGCCACCAGCAAACCGAAGCAGGTGATGGCCGCGAAGGCCGAGAGGCCGACCCCCGTAGAAAAACTGTACATGAAGCCCAGCACCAGGATGCAGGCCTGCTCGTTGAAGTTCTGCACCGCGATGGAGCGCCCCGCGCCCATCAGATTGTGGCCGCGGTGC
>CAZGDZ010000055.1:0-9393 GCA_964524855.1 uncultured Macromonas sp. | reverse complement strand
ATGGCTTTGTGGCTCCAGTTGAGGGCAAAACGTAAAATCCCAACTTTCATGGAGCGGTGATGAGCGCAGACATCCAGGTCGGCGTGGTGATGGGCTCCAGCAGCGACTGGGACACCATGCAGCACGCGGTACAGATTTTCCAACAGTTTGGCGTGGCGCACGAAGCGCGGGTGGTTTCGGCCCACCGCATGCCGGACGACATGTTCGCCTATGCCGAGGCCGCCGGCCCGCGCGGGCTCAAGGCCATCGTGGCCGGTGCGGGCGGCGCGGCGCATTTGCCGGGCATGCTGGCGTCCAAAACTACGGTGCCGGTGCTGGGCGTGCCGGTGCAGACCAAGGCCCTGTCGGGCGTGGACTCGCTGCACAGCATCGTGCAGATGCCCAAGGGCGTGCCAGTGGCCACCTTTGCCATTGGTCCGGCCGGTGCGGCCAACGCGGCCCTGTTCGCGGTGGCCATGCTGGCCAACGAACACCCTGAACTGCTGCACAAGCTGCAGGCCTTCCGGGCCGCGCAGACCGAAGCGGCCCGCGCCATGGTGGTGCCCCCGAAGGAAGAAGCATGAGCCACAAGCCAGTGCTGCCCGGGCAGTTGATGGCCAGCGGCCAGTTGGCCACGCTGGGCGTGATGGGCGGCGGCCAGTTGGGCCGCATGTTCGTGCAGGCGGCCCAGGAAATGGGCTACTTCACCGCCGTGCTCGACGCCGACCCGGCCAGCCCTGCCGGGCTGGTGAGCCATTACCACATCCAGACCCCCTACGAGGACGAACAGGGCCTGGCGCAGCTGATGCAGCGCAGCGAGGCGATCACCACCGAATTCGAGATCGTGCCCGCCCCGGCGTTGATGACGCTGGGCGCGCACCGCCCGGTGGCCCCGAGCGCCAACGCGGTGGCCGTGGCGCAGGACCGCATCGCCGAAAAAGCCCACTTCGTGGCCTGCGCCCAGGCCGGTGGCGTGGGCCCCGCACCGTATGCCGCGATCGAGACCGATGCGCTGCTGAACGCGGTGTCCGACGAGCTGCTGCCCGGTATTTTGAAAACCGCGCGCCTGGGCTACGACGGCAAGGGTCAGATCCGCGTGAAAGACCGGGCCGAACTGGCTGCCGCGTGGAACCAGTTGGGCCGCGTGGCCTGCGTGCTGGAAAAGCTGCTGCCGCTGAAGGCCGAGATTTCGGTCATCGTGGCGCGCGGCGCCGATGGCCAGGTGGTGCACTTCCCGCCGCAGCGCAACCTGCACCGCGACGGCATTTTGACCGTGACCGAGGTGTTTGAAGGCAACCTGCCGGCCGAACTGGTGCGGCAGGCCGTGGCAGCCACCACCGCGATTGCGCACCAGTTGTTGTACGTGGGCGTGCTGTGTGTGGAGTATTTCGTCATCGACGATGGCAGCGAGCACGGCGCGCTGGTGGTCAACGAAATGGCGCCGCGCCCGCACAACAGCGGCCACTACACCCTCAACGCCTGCGACGTGTCGCAGTTCGAGCTGCAGGTGCGCGCCATGGCCGGCCTGCCGCTGGTGCAACCGCGCCAGCACAGCCCCGCAGTGATGCTGAACCTGCTGGGCGACCTGTGGTTTGGCGCCGACAGCCGCGCCCGCACCCCCGACTGGGCCGCCGTGCTGGCGCTGCCCGGCACCCATTTGCACCTGTACGGCAAGCTCAACGCCCGCACCGGCCGCAAGATGGGGCACCTCAACATCACCGCCGCCACCGTCGAGCAAGCGCAAGCCACGGCGCGGCAAGCGGCCGACATCCTCGGTATTGCCCCATGGCATTGACGCTGGACGCCCGCGCCTGGCTGGCCCCCGAGGCCAGTGGCAACACGCTTGCCCAGGCGCAGGCGGCCACCGCAGAAGCCGCGCGGCGGCTGCGGGCTGGTCTGCTGGTGGGGCTGCCCACCGAAACCGTGTATGGCTTGGCGGCCGATGCCGACCAACCCGAGGCGGTGGCGCGGATTTTTGCGGCCAAGGGCCGGCCCAGCGACCACCCACTGATCGTGCACGTGGCAGGGGCCAACCCGGCCCAGTGGCGCGCTGCGGTGGACCATTACGCCCGCGACCTGCCCGACTTTGCCGAGCGGCTGATGGCCACCTTCTGGCCCGGCCCGCTGACGCTGATCCTGCCGCGCCGCCCGGGCGTTGGGCAAGCTGCGGCGGGCGGGCAGGATTCGATCGGGCTGCGTTGCCCCGGCCACCCGGTGGCGCAAGCGCTGCTGCAGGCCTGCCAGGCCGAGGGCGTGCTGGGCCTGGCCGCGCCCAGCGCCAACCGGTTTGGCCGCGTCAGCCCCACCACCGCCACCCACGTGCAGGACGAATTCCAGGGCCTGCTGGACGACGAAGCGCTGCTGGTGCTGGACGGTGGCCCGTGCCCGGTGGGCATCGAGTCCACCATCATCGATTGCAGCAGGGGCCGCCCGGTGCTGTTGCGCCCCGGCATGCTGCCCCTGAACGCGCTGGAAGCCGCCGCCGGCCAGCCCCTGGGCGCACGCGACGAACAGGCCCCTCGTGCCTCCGGCACCCTGGCTTCGCACTACGCCCCCACCGCCCGGGTGCGGTTGATGAGCGCAGGCGAAATCCAAGCCGCGCTGGACGTGCTGGGTACCGACGCACGCCACATCGCCGTTTACAGTCGTGCCCCCCTTGCCTGCGCCAGCCAGCACGTCCGGCTGGAGCGCATGCCTGAGCAGGCCGGCTCCTGCGCGCAGGAGCTGTTCGCGGTGCTGCGCGCTCTGGACCGGCACGACACCAAGTTGATCTGGGTGGAAACGCCCCCGGCTGACCCGGCCTGGGACGGTGTGCGCGACCGGTTGACCCGGGCAGCAGCCTGAGCGATCTCGCCACCGGTGCTATGATTAATCCCGTCACTGGGGAGTAGCCTCTCTTCATCGCGAAGTGACGTGCGTCAACACACTTGCCCTGCGGGCATGGCGCACGTGGCCGAAACGCTTGGCAAGACCTTTGACCACCGCACCGCCGTTCGAGCCGGGGTTGTGGGGTGGTCATTCGTCTGTCACCGGCCGAGGTATGGTTCTCATGGAAGCACTTCTGGTGTCCACTGGCGTGGTGGCCCTGGCCGAGATCGGCGACAAAACCCAACTGCTGGCGTTCCTGCTGGCGGCCCGTTTCAAAAAACCCCTGCCCATCATCCTGGGCATCCTCGTGGCCACGGTGGCCAACCACTCGCTGGCCGGTGCCGTGGGGGCATGGATCATCGCCACCCTGAGCGCCGACGTGCTGCGCTGGGTGCTGGGCCTGTCGTTCCTGGGCATGGCGGTGTGGACGCTGATTCCCGACAAGATGGAAGACGAAGGCACACCGCGTTATGCGCAACGCCTCGGGGTGTTTGGCGCCACGCTGGTGACTTTCTTCCTGGCCGAAATGGGCGACAAAACCCAGATTGCCACCGTCGCCATGACGGCCCACTACGCGATGCCGGTGGTGGTGGTGATCGGCACCACGCTGGGCATGCTGATCGCCGATGTGCCCGCCGTGTTCGTGGGCGACAAGCTGGCCCACCGCATCCCGATGAAGCTGGTGCACGGCCTGGCGGCGGCGGTGTTCGCGGTGCTGGGGGTGTTGGCGCTGTTGGGCGTGGGGGGTTCACTGGTCCAGTGAAGACCGCATGCGGCAACGCTCGCACGCCCTGAACGCCAAGTGATTGACCAATGCCACACCGCCACAGATCAACGCGGTCCACGCGGTGTGGCTGGGGTAGTGGGCGCCGCGCAGCGTTTGCGTCCAACCCAACAGCAGGCCCAGGCCCAACACGGCCAGCAGCAGGTGCCCACCGTGCTGACGGTGCTGAGGATCGGGGCTGGCCAGCCAGGGCAGAGGCAGGGCCAGAAACGCCAGCGCGGCGGAGGCGTGGCCGCCGGGAAAGCAGTGGCCCGGGCCTCCATCCGCCACGCCCCAGGCCCAGTGCGACACGTAGGTGGCCGCGCCACCCAACCCTTCCAAATCCCAGGGGCAGCTCGTCAGGCTGCGGCGCTTGACGGCATTGACCGCCACCAACGCCAGCACAGTGCCGCTGACCACTTCGACCCGCTGCCATCGGCCAGCGCTTGCATCACCGTGCGGTCCAGGCCGCTGGCGTCCCAAACCAAGGTGATGCCCAGCAGGGCGAACCAAGCCGGCCACAGCCGGTGCAACAGGGGTGGTGGGTGGGGCCAGACCAAGCTCGTCATGCCCGCGATTGAAAGCACGCCGGGTTAAGCCAGCCTTAAAGCCGCACCTCCATGCAGCAGGGGACGGCTGAACTGAGACAATGCGCCGAAGCACACCCAGACCAGAGCGCCCGCACCAGCCGCGCCAGGAGGACACCCCACCATGCGGGTATTGATTGTGGAAGACGACACGGGCATCGCCAGCGGGCTGGCAGCCACCCTCAAGGCCGCCGGCTACGCCGTGGACGTGTGCGGCACGCTGGGGCAAGCCAGCGCGGCCTTGCTGGTCGAATCGTTTGACCTGGTGCTGCTGGACCTGAATTTGCCAGACGGCGACGGCATTGAATGGCTGCGCCGCCTGCGAGCAGGTGGCCAGGCCATGCCCGTGCTCATCATGACCGCCCGCGACGCCCTGCCGGACCGGGTGGCGGGGCTGGATGAGGGCGCGGACGACTACCTGGTCAAGCCCTTCGAGCCCGAGGAGCTGTTGGCCCGCATGCGGGTGGCACTGCGCCGCAGCGAAGGCCGCGCCACCCCTGTACTGGTCCATGGCGACCTGGTGGTGGACCCGGCCGGCCACACCGTGCACCGCGCGGGCCAGCCGGTGACCCTGCGCGCCAAGGAATTTGCCCTGCTGCTGGTGCTGTTGCGCGCCAGCAGCCAAGTGGTGACGCGCCAGCGCCTGGAGGAAGCCCTGTACGGCTTCGACGAAGCGCTGGAAAGCAACGCGCTGGAGGTGCACCTGCACCACCTGCGCCGCAAGCTGGGGGACGGCCTGGTCAAGACCGTGCGTGGCGTGGGCTATTACGTGCCCCGGCCCGGCGCGGAGGGCGTTTGATGCCCACCCCGCGCGCTGACCGTGCCCCGCGCCAGCTCTGGCGCTACCTGTGGGGCTGGACGCTGCTGGCCTTGTTGGGCATCTGGGCCGCGCTGGCCGCCGTGTCGTACTACACCGGGGTGCACGAGGCCGAGGAAATCACCGACGGCCAACTGGTGTCCACCGCCGAACTGCTGTTGCGACAGGCCGGCCTGGGGGAGCTGGACCCGATGGACCAGCCCGCGCACCCGCCGAGCCGCAACCCGTGGGCCAGCGGCTATGCGCCCGAACTGCGCGTGGTGGCCTGGGAAGCTGGCACCCTCGCCTGGGACACCCACGGCATGGCCGAGCGCCTGCCCCCCACGCTGGTGGCCGGGCACCACACGCGGGTGCTGTCGCTGGCGGGCCAGGTGCGCACCTGGCGCCTGTTCGTGGCCGACGCGGCGGGCCCCGGCCACGCACCGCGCCGTGTGGCGGTGATGATCGACACCCACCGCCATGTGGCCCTGGGGCGCGACATTGCCGAGCACATCGTGCGGCCTGCGTTGGTGCTGCTGCCCCTGGTGGCCTTGCTGCTGGCCTGGGCCATCCGGCGCGGCTTGCGCCCGCTCAACGAGCTGTCCCGCGCCATCGACACGCTGGACATCGATGCGGGCCAGACCTTGCCCGCGCGCCAGCCCTTCCGCGAACTGGCCGGCACGGTCAGCGCCCTCAACGCCCTGGTGGAACGCCTGCAGGCGCAGTGGCTGCGCGAGCGGCGTTTCACCTCTGACGTGGCCCACGAACTGCGCACGCCCCTGGCCGCCCTGGTGCTGCAAGCGCGCCTAGCCCGCGAAGGCGAAACGCCAGGCGTGCGCGCGGCCGCTTCGCGTCAGGTCGAGCACGACGCACTGCGCGCAGGCCGCATCCTGTCGCAACTGCTGGACCTGGCACGGGTGCAGGGACTGGACGCCGGGGCCGAACAACCCGTGGACCTGTGTGCGCTGGCCCGCCAGGTGACACGCGACCACGTGCCCCTGGCGCACGAACTGGGCCAGGAACTGGGGCTGGAAGCGCCGGCCTTGGCCGTCACCGTGCCGGGCCGTGCGGCGATGCTGGAACTGGCGCTGCGCAACCTGATGGACAACGCCCTGCGCCACACCCCGGCGGGCACGCAGGTGGAGGTGCGCGTGGGGCTAGCCCCGGACGGAACAGTTGCGCTGTCCGTCAGCGACGATGGTGCCCGCCACGGCCCACAGGACAGTGCTCGCCCCGGCATGGGGGTGGGTCTGACCCTGGTACAACGCATCGCCGACGCGCACGGCATCCAGCTCCGCCACGACCCGGGCGTTGCGCCCTTCACCACCTGCTACGCCCTGGTCTGGCCAGCGAACCCTGTGCCGCGTTAATCTTGCGATAAGGGTGGCCGCGAAGAATCGCGGCAGTTTTCTGCTGCTGCTTCACTCATGGCCTTTGTTGTTTCTGCTCCTGCCCCGGCACCAGTGGCTGCGCGTGCCGCCTGGCACCCCACCGCGTTGTTGGGCGTGCTGGCCCTCTGGTTGGCCACCCTGGGCAACCTGCCACTGTGGCTGGCACTGTGGGCGCTCCCGGAAACCCACGGTGGTCACGCCTTGCTCACATTGCTGGCCTGGGCCTTGGTGCTGCTGAGCGTCACGCTCGCCTTTTTGTCGCTCTGGGTCTGGCCGCGCTGGTTGAAGCCGGCGGGTCTGCTGCTGTTGCTCACCGTCACCGCCACCAGCTATTTCATGCAGACCTACGGCGCGGTGATCGACCCCACCATGCTGGCCAACGCCCTCCACACCGATGCGCGCGAAGTGCGCGACCTGCTCAGCCCGACCATGGGAGTGGCTCTGCTGGCAGGGGTGGCACTGCCCGGTTGGTGGTGGTCGCGCCAGCCCGTGCGTGGCGTGCCGCTGCGCCGCTTGCTGCCGCGCCAGTTGGGGGTGGGCGTGCTGGCCCTGCTGGCAGCCACCGTGCTGCTGTGGCTGTCGTTCCAAGACCTGGCTTCGCTCATGCGCAACCACAAAGCCCTGCGCTACATGGTCAACCCGTTCAACAGCGTCTACGCCGTCACCCGCAACGCCGTGGGCCGCGCTGCACAGGCCCAACAACCCTTGTTGCCTTTGGGCCAGGACGCGACGCTGGCCCCCGCGATCGGAAGCACCGCACCGCTCATCGTGCTGGTGGTGGGTGAAACAGCCCGCGCAGCCAACTTTGGCCTGGGCGGGTATGCACGCGACACCACGCCCCGTCTCAAGCGGTTGCGCGATACAGGGCAGTTGGTGTATTTCAATGACGTCAGTTCTTGCGGCACCAACACCCAGACTTCGGTGCCGTGCATGTTCTCGGGGCAGGGCCGCGCCCGCTACAACGCCGATGTGCGGCAGGAAAACCTGCTCGACGTGCTGCAACGCGCCGGCCTGGCCGTGCTGTGGCTGGACAACCAGTCTGGCTGCAAGGGCGTGTGCGACCGCGTGCCCCATGCCGAGACGCGCACCCTCGACCTGCCCGGCCTGTGCGAAGACGGCGAATGCTTTGACGAAGTGATGCTGCGCGAACTCCCCGGCCAACTGGAAAAGCTGGACCCTGTGCGGCGCGCCCGGGGCACCGTGGTCGTGCTGCACCAGATGGGCAGCCACGGCCCGGCGTACCACAAACGCACCCCGGCCAACTTCCAGCCCTTCGGCCCAGCCTGCCGCAGCAACCATCTGCAGGAGTGTCCGCCGGATCAACTGGTCAACGCCTACGACAACACCATCCGCTACACCGACCATTTCCTGGCCGAAACCATCGCCTGGCTGCAAGCGCGGCCGCAGCCCACGGCACTGCTGTACCTGTCGGACCACGGCGAATCGTTGGGCGAAAAGGGGCTGTACCTGCATGGCATGCCGTACGCCATGGCGCCCGCCGAGCAAACCCAGGTACCGATGCTGTTCTGGCCGGCCAGCACCTGCCTGCAGGCTCAGGCGGCCCGCCCCCTGTCGCACGACCACCTGTTCCACACCGTGCTCGGCCTGGCCAGGGTGCACACGCAGGCCTACGACGCGGGGCTGGACCTGCGGTCGTCATGCGACCCGGTCGGCGGCCAACACCGCACCCCCGCACTCGGTTAAACCACCCATGCTACGGTCGGTGCTTTCTTCAACACACTGAAAGCATCGATGGACTGGAGTTGGATTCAAAACCTCAACGACTTGGTCAAGGACTGGAGCGGTGGGCTCGGGCAATTGATGGTGATCGCCTTGCGCATCACCGTCATCGTCACGGCGGCCTGGGTGCTCAAGCGGGTGCTGCACGGCGCCGTCAAAGGGCTGCGCCTGAAGCTGACCAACGGGGTGGAAGACCGCGAATCGCTCAAACGCACCGAGACCCTGGGCCGTGTCATCCGCTACCTCATCAGTGTGGTGGTGACGTTGGTGACCGTGATGCTGGTGCTGTCGGAAATAGGCATCTCGCTGGCGCCCATCCTGGGGGCTGCCGGCGTGGTGGGCCTGGCCGTGGGCTTTGGCGCGCAAAGCCTGGTGAAAGATTACTTTTCAGGCTTCTTCCTGTTGCTGGAAAACCAGATTCGCCAAGGCGATGTGGTGACGCTGGCCAGCCACACCGGCACGGTGGAAGAGGTGACGCTGCGCTACGTTCAACTGCGCGACTACGCGGGCACGGTGTACTTCATCCCGAACGGGCAGATCAGCACCGTGACCAACATGACGCGCGGCTTCGGCAACGCGGTGATGGACATCGGTGTGGCCTACCGCGAGGATGTGGACGAGGTGATGGCGGTGATGCGTCGGGTGGCCGAAGACCTGCAGGCCGACCCCGAATTTGGCCCGCGGATTTTGCAAGAACTCGAAATGGCTGGCGTCAACGAATGGGCCGATTCGTCGGTGGTCATACGGGCGCGGTTGCGCTGCGTGGCCCTGGAGCAATGGGGGGTGCGGCGCGAGTACCTGCGCCGACTCAAGAAAGCGTTTGACGCAGCGGGCATCGAGATTCCGTTCCCGCACCTCACGGTTTACGCAGGCGAGCGCAAGCAGGGCAAGGCGGCGCCCTTCTTGGTGCAAGCCCAACCGTGAACGCGCTGCCCGGTGGGCAGACCACCCACCCGGGCCCGATCAACGCTCAAGCGCTGTCGGTTTTGACCGCCAGGAACTTCTGTTCCATTTCGCGGCGCATGGTCTTGCGCAACTCGGCGGCGGCGTGGCGGCGGCGCTCGTCTGGCGTGAACGGGCGCAACGGCGGCACCGTTGTGGGCTTGCCAGACTCGTCCACCGCCACCATGGTGAAAAAGCAACTGTTGACGTGCCGGGTGGCTTGCGTGCGGATGTTTTCGGCAATCACCTTGATGCCAATCTCCATCGACGACGAGCCGGTGTGGTTGACCGAGGGGGCGAATTCGCCAGGCGGGCTGGCGGGGACTT
>CAZGDZ010000054.1:0-9435 GCA_964524855.1 uncultured Macromonas sp. | reverse complement strand
GATTGGCCGGTCGATCCTCGCGGATGACGGCGGCCACGTCGGCCGGGTCGATGGGGCGGCGCAACAGGTTGACGCGGCTGGCACGCTCGAAATTCTCGGGCGATTGCGGGCCGCTGAGGAACATCAGCCCTGGCGCCACGCCGCACACCCGCACCTGGGGCGCCAGCGCCTGAGCTTGCAGCGACACCGCGCGTTCCAGGGCCAACTTGGTCAGCGTGTATGAGAAATAGTCGGGGTTGAGGTTGTACACCTTCTGGTCCAGCACGTGCACGATGCAGGCGCTGCCGTGGGCGGCTTCGCTGTCAGCGGCAGGCCAGTCGGCGGCCAGCCGGCGCCCCAGCGCCAGGGGGGCGATCAGGTTGACTTCCAACTGGCGCCGGGCCAGGTCGGCATCAAACGTGGCCCCGGTGTCGGGTTCGAAGGCCGATGCATTGTTCACCAGACAGCGCAGTGGTCCAGCCACTTCACGTGCTGTCGCCATCAAGGTCTCGCGCCCGGCGTCGGTGGTCAGGTCGCCGTCCAGCGGGGTGGCCAGGTGGCCTTGGGCGCGCAGTTGTTCGCACAGGGTCTGCGCCGCCGCACCCGATTGCCGGTACTGGCACACCACGTGCCAGCCCGCCTGCGCGAATGCGGTGCAGATGGCCGCGCCCAGCCGCACCCCACCGCCGGTGACGAGCACGGCGGGTGGCGGAGCGGAGGCGCTGGCAGGGTCTAGAACGGTGGGCATGTGGGCACAGTGCAAGGCGCGGTGGGCGCGGCCGCTTTATGATGGCGCCGCCCCTTGTTCCCAGAAGCGACCCCACCGTGAGCGAACCATCCCTGTCCGACCGGCTGAAAGCCCATATTGTCCGCGAGCTGGCCGACGCCGGTGGCTGGCTGCCGTTTGACCGCTTCATGGCACTGGCTTTGTACACCCCAGGCCTGGGTTATTACGCCAACGACACCGTCAAGTTCGGCACCATGCCGGGCGGGGGCAGCGACTTCCGGACCGCACCGGAGCTGTCGCCCTGGTTCGGCCGCACGCTGGGCCATCAGCTGGCGCAAGCCCAGCGCGCCACCGGCACCGACGAGGTGTGGGAATTCGGCGCCGGCACCGGCGCGCTGGCGCACCAGGTGCTGACGCAACTGCGCGCCGAAAGCGTGGCCGTGCGCCGCTACCGCATCGTGGACTTGTCGGGTACCCTGCGCGAACGCCAGCGCGCGCGCTTGGCCGAGTTTGCCGACCTGGTGGACTGGGTGGACCAACTGCCCGAGGCGCTCAATGGCGTGCTGCTGGGCAACGAGGTGCTGGACGCCATGCCGGTGCAAATGCTGGTGCGACTGAACGGCGCGTGGCACGAACGCGGCGTGGCGCTGGCCGCGGCGGCCGACGGCACCTCCACCTTGGCTTGGGCCGACCGACCGACCTATCTGCGCCCGCCGCTGGACGTGCCCGGCCCGCACGACTACCTGACCGAAATCCACCCCCAAGCCGAGGCCTTTGTGCGCACCCTGGCCGAACGCTGGCAGCGCGGCGCGGCATTTTTCATCGACTACGGTTTCCCCGAGGCCGAGTACTACCACCCGCAGCGCCACATGGGCACGTTGATCTGCCACCGCGCCCACCGCAGCGACCCCGACCCGCTGACCGACCTGGGGTTGAAAGACATCACCGCTCACGTCAACTTCACTGGTGTCGCACTGGCCGCTCAGGACGCTGGCCTGCAGGTGATGGGCTACACCAGCCAGGGGCGCTTTCTACTGAACGCGGGTTTGCTGGACCTGGCCGCCGAGGCCCCGCTGGCCGACCGTGCCCACCTCGCGAAGCTGGTGAACGAACACGAGATGGGCGAACTGTTCAAGGTGCTGGCGCTGGCGCCCGCCGCCTGCGCCGACCATTGGCTGCCGCTGGGTTTTGCCCAGGGTGACCGCACCCACACCCTGTGAAAGCCGCCGCATGTTTCGCTGGATGATCGTCATCTTCCTGGCGCTGGTGCTGATCAGCTGGTTCACGCCTTTGCTGCAAAAGCTGGGTTTTGGCAAGCTGCCTGGCGACCTGCGATTTCGCGCCTTTGGGCGGGAATGGTTCCTGCCCGTCACCACCACCATTGTGCTCAGCTTGGTGGCGAGTCTGATCAATCAGTTGATTTGACCAGTGTGTGGGCCACGGCCTGTGCGCGGGCCTGGGCAATGGCGCGGGCCACTTGCAGGCCAGCTTTGGCCGGGTCGCTGGCTTGGGCCAGCACGGCTTGGGCGATCGGCGCCGTGTCCACGGCCATAGCAGCGTCCAGCGCCGCTTGCAGGCGTCGGGCCTGGGGGTAAGTGTCTTCTGCGTGGCCGAGGCGGCCACGAGCGTCGCATTCGCAGGCCAGCAGCACCTCGGCAAAGCGCTGCGGGCGGCGGATCGCGTCGCAGCGTTCCAGCAGTCGCAATGTGGCCTCGGCGCCCAGGTCCAGGCTTTGGTGGATGTGGCCATGCTCTCGTGCCACCACCTCGGCCAGTTCCTTGCAGTCGCGCGGCACGCGCCAGCGCTCGCACACCGCCTGCAGCAGTTTCACGCTGCGTGCTTCGTGGCCAATATGGCGCGGCAGCACATCGGTCGGGGTGGTGCCTTTGCCCAGGTCGTGGCACAGGCAGGCGAAGCGCACGGTCAGCGGGGCCTGCAGGCGTGCGGCCATGTCGAGCACCAGGTTCAGGTGCACGCCGGTGTCGATTTCGGGGTGGTATTCGGCCCGCTGCGGCACGCCCCAGAGCCGGTCCACCTCGGGCAGCAGCACCTTCAGGGCGCCACAGTCGCGCAGCAGGCCGAGCATGCGCGAGGGGCGCGGCTCCATCAGCCCGCGCGACAGTTCCTGCCACACCCGTTCCGGCACCAGGTGGTCCACCTCGCCGTGGTCCACCATCTGGCGCAGCAGGGCCTGGGTGTCGGGGGCCACGGTGAATTCGGGCCAGCGGGCGCAAAAACGGGCCATGCGCAGCACCCGCACCGGGTCTTCGTGGAAGGCGTCGGTCACGTGGCGCAACACGCGGGCCCGCAGGTCGCGCCGGCCGCCATAAGGGTCCACCAGTGCAGGGTGTTGTGGGTCGAATCGGCCGTCGGCGTCCAGCGCTTCGGCGGGCAGGGCCATGGCGTTCACCGTCAGGTCGCGCCGGGCCAGGTCTTCTTCCAAGGTGACGTTGGGGTCGGCCTGGAAGGCGAAGCCATGGTAGCCGCGGGCGGTTTTGCGCTCGGTGCGGGCCAGCGCGTATTCCTCGCGCGTGACCGGGTGCAGAAACACCGGGAAGTCGCGGCCCACCGGCAGAAAACCGCGCGCCACCATGGCCTCGGGCGTGGCGCCCACCACCACCCAGTCGCGGTCGGCGTGCGGCGTGCCGTCGGCACGCTGGTGGGGCGTGTGGTAATGGCCCAGCAGGCCGTCACGCACGGCTCCGCCCACAAGGTAGATGTCCATCGGCCGATTGTGCCGTGAATGGGTGGGAGGAGTCTGGAGCGCTTCAGCGGCGCAGGCGGTAGGGTTCTTCGAAGTCGAGGAAATCCTGCTCAGCCAGAGCGCTATCGATCCAGGCCTGCACGCCGGGCAGGGCGCGCACCCGCGCCACGTAGGCGGCCACCGTTGGGGACACTGGCAGGGCGTAGGTGTGCAGCCGCATGCAGACCGGGGCATAGTAGGCGTCCGCGATGCTGAAGTCGCCGAACAGCATGGGGCCGCCGTGACGGGTCAGCAGGCCTTCCCACATCGCGCTCAGGCGGGCCACGTCGGCGCGCACGCCGGGTTGGTCGCGCCAGACCAACGCACCCACGTCGGGCAGGTGGGCTTCCACGTTCATCGGGCAAGCGCTGCGCAGCGCCCCAAAGCCGCTGTGCATTTCGGCGCAAACGCTGCGGGCCACAGCACGGGCGGCGGTGTCGCGCGGCCACAAGGCGTGGTCTGCAAAGCGTTCTGCCAGGTACTCGGCCATGGCCAGGGTGTCCCACACCGTCAATGGCCCGCCAGGGGCAGCGTGGTCCACCAGCACCGGCACCTTGCCGGTGGGGCTCACGCCGGCCAGCGTCTGCTTGAACCGGGAATCGGCGTCGAACGAATCGAAGCGCACCATCACCTCTTCAAACGGCAGGTTGAACTGCCGCAGCAGCACCCACGGCCGCATCGACCAGGACGAGTAGTTTTTGTTGCCGATGTAAAGCTGCAGCATGGCGTTTGGGTCTGGGGGTCAGGCGTATTTTTCGAGGATGCGGGTGGAGCGTTCCACGTCGGCCTCGGCGTCCGAGCCGTTCACGGCTTCCAGCACCGAACAGGCCAT
This sequence comes from uncultured Macromonas sp., assembly GCA_964524855.1. GTDB lineage: Bacteria > Pseudomonadota > Gammaproteobacteria > Burkholderiales > Burkholderiaceae_C > CAZGDZ01. The sequence continues at coordinate 5,154 of CAZGDZ010000054.1, read as the reverse complement.
CATGCGGTAGAACGCCTTGTCCATGGCTTTGCGCGCGGCCGACATTTGCTGGGCCACGTCTTCGCAGGGCCGGCCGGTTTCCACCATGTCCACCAGGGCGCGCACTTGCCCTTCAATCCGGCGCAAGCGGTTGATGATGTCGCGCTGGTGCTCGCTGCGGTGCACGCTCACGCCAGCGGCGGTTTTTTGGCTGGCGGCGGCTTTTTTGGCGGTGGTCATGGTGGCCCCTTTCGGTGTTTAACTTCAGCGTCGGTGCGCGAACTGGCGCACCTTCAGCAGCGGATCGGCTTTGCCTTCGAGGTCCAGGTAAGACGCGGCCACCGGTTCCAGCGCGGTGGCGGGCACGCCCAGCGCAGCTTGCGTGGGGGCTTGGCCGCTGGCCACGTTGTCCACTTCCATGGATCGCAGGTTGTCGGTGCTCAGCAGCGGCTCGCCGGGCAGCATTTCCATGAACAGGGCCTGGAAATAGGCGATGGCGCGCGGCAGCCCCAGCACCGGCCGGGCGTTGCCGCTCAGGCGGCCGGCCAGGCTGACCAGTTCGCGCAGCGAAAAGACCTGCGGGCCCACGCACTCGTAGGTTTGCCCCACGGTGTCGGGTTGTTGCAGGCAGCGCACCATGGTCTGGGCCACGTCGCCCACCCACACCGGCTGGAAGCGGGTGTCGGCACCGGCCAGGGGCATCATCGGCAGGGCCGATTGCACGCGGGCAAACAGGCTCAGGAACTTGTCGCCAGCACCAAAGATGACGCTGGGGCGCAGCACGGTCAGGTCCAACCCCGCTGCTGTCAGCACCGCTTCGCCTTCTGCCTTGCTGCGTTGGTAGTTGGACGGACCGTCCGCATGGGCACCCAGCGCGCTGATGTGCACCAGCCGGCGCACGCCCGCCGCCTGCATGGCGCTGGCTAAGCGGCGCGGCAACGCCACATGCACCTGCTCAAAGCGCTTTTCGCTGCCGTTGAGTACCGCCACCAGGTTGATGACCGCGTCGTGGCCGGGCAGCAAGCGGGCCAGTGTGGCGTCGTCGTGGATGTCGGCCTCGATGACATCGACCAAGGGCAGCATTTGCACCGACTGCGCATTCACGCTGCGGCGGGTGGGCACCGTGGCACGGATGCCCAAGCGGTTGAGTTGCTCGCAGACATGGCGGCCGACGAAGCCGGTGCCGCCCAGAACCAATACTTTTTTCATGGTGGGTGAGGAAGGTTGGACAACGGGGTCAAGGTAAATCGGTGTTGGGCGCCTGGGCGGTTGCCGCCCTGGGGCCGATCGGGGCCAGGCGGCTGCTCAGGCGCTGCGGCTGGCCGGTGATGAGCGCGGCGTAGTTGGTGGCGTTGGCCAGCACGCGCCGTACGTAGTCGCGGGTTTCGTCGAACGGGATGTTTTCGATCCAGATCGGGGCTTCCAGCGTGGGGCCGTTGCGCCAGACCCGCGGGCGCCCGGGGCCCGCGTTGTAAGCGGCTGCGGCCAGTGCCGTGGAGCCTTCAAAGTCGTCCAGCGCGAGCTTCAGGTACGCGGTGCCGATGGCAATGTTGGTGTCACGGTCGGTGATGTGCTCGGGCTTGAAATCGCTGAGCCCGATGCGCCGTGCGGTCCATTGGGCGGTGGCGGGCATCACCTGCATCAACCCAGACGCGCCGACGTGGGAGCGCGCGTTCATGATGAAGCGACTTTCCTGGCGGATCAAACCGTACACATAAGCCGGGTCCAGGCCAATGTCGCGCGCGCGGCGCACCACCGCGTCCTTGAACGGCATGGGGAAGCGTTGGGCGTGGTCTACTTCCTGGCTGGTGCGCTTGCTGGTGTTGATGCAGCGGTCCCACACCTCGCGTTCGCAGGCCAGGTCGGCCGCGGCCAGCAGTTCACGTTCGGGCATGCCGCCTGGGGTGTGCAGTGCCACGGTGTAATTCCACTCGCGCACGCCCTCGCTGCGCAGTCCCAATTCAATGGCGCGCAGCGCGCGTTGCAAGCCAGGTTCAGTGCGGGCAGCGGCTTTTTCGGCGGCGGTCAGCGGCAGCGGTGCGGGAGGTGTGACCACGGTGCGGCCCAGGGCCTCCAGCGCCAGCTGTTCATAAAACCCGACGGTACCGGCAATGCGTTCGTGCAAAGCCATCGCGCGGGCTTGAGCCTCGGGCGTGCCCAGGGTTTGAAGAGCGCGCGCCAGCCAATAGGTCCAAACCGGTTCGTCGCGCTGCGCGGGTTGCATGGCTTCAATCGTGCGCTGCACCTCGCGCCATTGCCCAGCTCGCAGCATGGCGCGCACTTTCCAGGCCAGGAGGTCGTCGCTCAGGTAGCGGTTGTCGGCCTGGGCAAAGTGGCTGGCCGCATCGGGCGACAGCCGCAGCGCGGCCCGCTTGCCAATCACGCCCCAGGTCCAGGCCAGTTCTTCGTCAGTCAACTGGGTACGCCAGCGCAGCCGCGACGCTTCAACGGCCGCCGCCTCCGGGTCGCGCACCGCCAGGCGGATCAGGGCCAGGGTCACCAGTTCTTTGGTGCGGGTGCGGATGGCCGTGACTTTTTCGTCCAGATAGCGAGTCGGGTCGTTGTGAATGGTGTTCAGCAGCGGGACCCAGCTCGGGTTCAGCAATTCCACGGCCTGGGCCGCGATGGCGGGTTGATTGGCTTCGGTGGCCCAGCGTGCGCGCTGCCATGCGGTGTCGGCCGCCAGGGTGCCGTTGGCCAGCAGGTGCCGGGCCAGTGCGGCGCAGCCATCGTCAGCGCGGCGCTGGGCGTGCCACAAGGTTTTGGCTTGGGTGGCGGTGGTGGCGTCCACCGGGCGCCGCAGCAAGGCGTAGCACTGCACCTCGCGGTCGTCGTTCATGCGAAACAGGAGCAGCTCGCGGTCAAAATCGTCCCAGGCGCGGTTTTTGCCCAGTTGCAGCAGCCAGTCGTTGCGCAGTCGGTCTTCGTAATAGGTGCCGCTGTAGCGCGCCAAAAACCCCCGGATTTCGGTCGCCGAAGCGGTGTTGAGCCGCTGGCGCAGCTCCCAATAAGCGGCCAATGGTTCTAGCGGATGCCCAGCCACTTGGGGTAGCAACGTGGCCAGACGTTGGGCATTGCCAGCCTGGAAGGCCTGGCGCATGTCGAGCAAGGCGCGGTCGGCCTGGGACTGCGCCCAAGCCACCTGAGGCGCGAGCAACGCCGCCGCAGGCAGTAAGATGGTGGACAGCACCGTGCGGAGGTGCTTTCGCATGAAGGTGAATCGCATAGGGGAATTATGGACAACAAACACCCCGCTGCCCAGCCGGGACAGAAAGAACTGAAGGCGCAGTGGCGCAAACGGCTGGTCGATGAGCGGCTGCATCTGGAAGATCGCCTGGCCCGTAACGACGCCTTGCAGCGCGTCATGCGCGTTTGGCTGGTGGATCGCCCCGACCTGGTGATTGGTGCTTACTGGCCCATCAAAGGCGAGTTCGACCCCTTGCCGGCGCTGTTTCGCTGGCAGGAAGCGGGCATGGAGGCCGATGCAATGGGGGCCAGTCGACGCCGCAAGATCGGCCTGCCAGTGATCAACAAAATCACCAAGACGCTGACTTTTCACCGCTGGTACCCTGGCTGCCCTATGGAGGAGGATGCCTACGGCATTCCCAAGCCCAAGGACACCGAAATCATCGAACCGACGTTGCTGTTCGTGCCTTGCGTGGGCTACGGCCCGGGCGGCTACCGTCTGGGTTATGGCGGCGGGTTTTACGATCGCACCTTGAGCGAACTGCAACCTCGCCCCGTGACGGTCGGTCTGGGCTACACCAACGGTTTCTTGCCCGACCTGGAGCCGGAACCACACGACGTCCCCCTGAACGCCATCCTCAACGACAACGGGGTCGTCTGGCCGGTGGGCTGAGCGGGGAGGGCGCAGTCACCTGGCTCAAGGATGCTCGGCGCTGGTGTGGATGTCTGACTGTGCGTGGATGCGTTCGCGCCGCACGATGTACAAGCCGCTGGCGACGATGATGGCCGCGCCCAGCAGGGTGTAGCCGTCGGGCAGGGTCTGCCAGAACACCCAGTCCAGCCCAATGCCCCAGGCCAGTGCGGTGTATTCGAACGGCGCCACGGCAGAGGCTTGTCCGCTGCTGAACGCCTGGGTGATGGCCAGTTGCCCGCCAAAACCGGTGATGGCCAACGCCAGCAGCAGCCAGCCGTCCTCTGCGCGCACGGGTACCCAGCCGGGCAATGCCAGCAGACCGCCAAACACCGACATCATCACCATTGACCACAGCACCAGGCTTTCCGATGCGTCGGTGCGGCAGAGCAAGCGCCCTGAAACCGCAGAAGCGGCATAGCAAGCAGCTGCGCCCAGTACCGCGAGCCCAGCCCAGCCCACAAAGGCCTCGGGGCTGGGGCGCAAGGCCACCAGCACCCCCAGCAAACCCAAGGCAATGGCCCACCAGTGGCTGCGCGGAACGCGCTCGCCCAACACCGGTATCGCCAGCAGCGTGATCAACAGTGGGGCGATGAAAAACAGCGTGTACGCGTTGGACAGCGGCAGGCCGTGCACCCCGAAGGTGAACAGCGACAGCATGGCCACCGCCAACACCCCGCGCACCAGGTGCAGTGGCCAACGCAGCCGCCAAACTTTGGGCCAGGCGCCGCGCCAAGTCAGGTACGCTACCACCAGTGGCAACGCCACCAGACCGCGCAAGGTGGCCACCTGGACGGCGGGGTAGTGGTCAGCCAGGGTTTTGAGGATGCCATCCATCAGCGCAAAAAAGCCCACCGCCACCAACATGGCGGTGATGCTGCGCAGATTGCCTTGGTGTTGGCCGTTCCTCACATGTTGCGACGGTATTGGCCGCCCACTTCGAACAGCGCCGAGGTGATCTGCCCTAGCGAGCACACGCGCACAGCGTCCATCAGCACCTCAAAGACGTTCTTGTTCTCGATCACTGTATCCTTCAGCCGTTGCAGCATGGCCGGAGCGTGTACCGCATTGCGTGCTTGGAAGTCGTTCAGACGCTGCAACTGGCTTTGCTTCTCCTCTTCGGTGGAGCGGGCCAGCTCCAGCGTGTCGGGTATCGGGTCGCCGTGCGGGTTGCGGAAGGTGTTGACGCCGATGATGGGGTATTCACCCGTGTGCTTGAGCATTTCGTAGTGCATGGATTCGTCCTGAATCCTCCCGCGCTGGTAGCCGGTTTCCATGGCGCCCAGCACCCCACCGCG
>CAZGDZ010000053.1:0-9454 GCA_964524855.1 uncultured Macromonas sp. | reverse complement strand
TCGGTGATGGAACAGAAGGTGCAACCGCCAAAGCAGCCGCGCATGATGTTCACGCTGAAGCGGATCATCTCCCACGCGGGGATTTTGGTGGCTCCATCGTGGCGCCCGTGCTCGTCAGCATAGGCAGGGTGCGGGCTGCGCGCGTACGGCAGGTCAAACACCCAGTCCATCTCGGCGGTGGTCAGCGGAATCGGGGGCGGGTTGATCCACACGTCGCGCGCAGATGAACCGCTGCCGTGCGCCTGCACCAGCGCCCGGGCGTTGCCGGGGTTGGTTTCCAGGTGCAGCACCCGGTTGGCGTGGGCGTACAGCACCGGGTCGGCTTTGACCCGCTCAAAACTGGGCAGGCGCACCACGGTGCGGTCGCGCGGCGGCTTGCCTTTGGAGGGCAACGCGGGGTTGGACACGAAGCGCAGCGGCTGCACCGCCGCCGCCTGCGCCTTGTGGCCCACAGCATGGCCACCCACAGCCTCCAGGGTATCCAGCACAGTGGCTTCAGCGGCAGGCTGGTGAGCGGCCTTGGCCACCGCCACCCGTGCAGCGTTCGCGGCGTCAGCCTCTGCTTGCGCTTCGTCTTCCCGGGCACAGCTCTGCCCCTGGGCCTTGGCCTGCTCCGACACCATCAGGTAGGGGTTGAGGTGCGCGTCCACCCGGCCCGGCTGGTCCACCTCGGTGGAATCGATCTCAAACCAGCCTTCGGGCGTGCTGCGGCGCACAAAAGCGGTGCCGCGGACATCGGTGATCTGGTCGATGGGCTCGCGCTTGGCCAGCCGGTGCGCCACCTCCACCAACGCGCGTTCGGCGTTGCCGTAGAGCAGGATGTCGCACTTGCTGTCGAGGACCACCGAGCGGCGCACCGTTTCGGTCCAGTAGTCGTAGTGCGCGATGCGGCGCAGTGAGCCTTCAATGCCGCCCAGCACGATGGGCACGTCTTTGTAGGCCTCGCGGCAGCGCTGGCTGTACACCGTGGCGGCCCGGTCCGGGCGCTTGCCTCCCACATCGCCCGGGGTGTAGGCGTCGTCACTGCGGATTTTTCGGTCCGCCGTGTAGCGGTTGATCATGGAGTCCATGTTGCCCGCCGTCACGCCCCAAAACAGGTTGGGCTTGCCCAGCGCCTTGAACGGTTCGGCACTGTGCCAGTCGGGCTGGGCAATGATGCCCACGCGAAAGCCCTGCGCTTCCAGCACGCGGCCGACCACGGCCATGCCGAAGCTGGGGTGGTCCACGTAGGCATCGCCCGTGACCAGAATCACGTCGCAACTGTCCCAGCCGAGCTGGTCCATTTCGGCCCGGCTCATCGGCAGGAACGGCGCGTTGCCGCACCTCTTGGCCAAATAATGCTAGAAGCTGTTCAGCGGTTTGGCGGCGCGCGGAAAAAAGGAGACGTCGAGGGGGGCGTTCATGGGCGGGGATGGACCGGGCACCCCCGAAGCATGGGCGTGCAACCCCCGATTTTAGGTTTTTGGGGGCTTTTGCGCACGCCCACACGGCAAGGCCCTAAGAAAACAAGCCTACGGTCGTATCCAATCCCGTTGCGTCTGGCTCAAAGGTCCAGCAAAGCGGCCTCCACCTGCTGACGAAACAGGCCTGCATCACCCAGCGCCTGGGCGTTCAGCAAGGCCAGCTTCACCAGAAACAACTCGGCCTTCTCGGGCCCTGCGCGGTCGATGGCGGTGGCCAGGGTGTCGTAGACGGTTTCCAGGCCGGCAATGTCCAGCACGGGCGTGGACGGTGAGGTGGGTGTTGAAACGGCGGTCATCAAGTCTCCTTGTGATTGATCTCAGCCCTTGACCGGGGCTGGCTGCAGGGCTTGTTGCAACGCAGCCTGCAAGCGGGTCGCGTCTAGCGTCAACCAGCGGGCGCACACGTGTTGGTCGGGCCGCAGCAGGTAAGCCGCGCCGCTGGCGGGCACGCCGTAGCGCTGGCGCACCCGGCCGTCGGCGTCCGACAGCGTGTGGTCGGCGCCCTGAACCGGCGCCAAAGAGCCGATGGCGGTGATCCGCAACGCCACCCCTCTCGCTCGCCAAGCCTCGGCCACCTCCAGCAGCGGCTGGGGTACCGCCGCACCTTCGGTGAAGTACAGCAGGTCGAAGCCGCCGCCCAGGTGGTCAAGCAGGTAGTCGTTGGGGGCCAGGCGAACGTTGCGGGGTGGTGCGCCGTGCGCTGGGCCGGCGGTGAACAGCGCGTTGTCGTCGCCCCGGCTGTTCAGGGCCGAATGGGTGTACTCGTGCGGCCGCGACGTGCGCCAGTGGTAAAGCGGGCGCACAAAGTCCTGCGTGAGCGAGAGCGACAGCACCGCATCGCGCAGCAGCCGGAAACCGCGCGTGGGCGGCGTCATGAAGCGGGTGCTCTTGCCCGCTTCGTCGATGATCTCGCGCGCCGCCCCCACGCGCTCGGCGCTGTGGTTGGCCATCAGGCCAGGGCCGGCCAACCCCTTCACGGTGTAGGCCAGGTGCCAGCCCAGCGACTGCGCGTCCTGGAACGCGGTGTTGGCCCCGCGCACGCCGAAGATCGGCAGCAGGTGCGCCGCATCACCGGTGAACACCACGCGGCCATGCACGTAGTCGGACAGCGTCAGCGTGCGGGCCGAATAGACCGAGTTCCAGTCCATCTCCCACAGGGTGCCGCCAACGCCGATCATCTCCAGTTGCGCGTTGATGCGGGCCTTCAGCGATTCAGGGCGAAGCGCTTCCTCGGGCGTTTCGCCCTCGGGCAACTGGTAGTCCACCCGCCAGATGCCGTGCGGCTCGCGGTGCATCAGGATGGTGTTGCCCGGGTTCCAGGGCGGGTCGAAGTAGGCCAGGCGCTCGGTGGGCAGCGGCAAGTCGATCCGGATGTCCGCGATCACGAAGAACCCTTCGTAAGAGGCGCCCTCCATCTGCAAGCCCAACTGGTTGCGGATGCCTGAGCGCCCGCCATCGGCGGCCACCAGCCAGTCGGCCTCCAGGGTGTATTCGCCTTCGGGCGTGTCCACCTTCGCAAGCACCCAGCCGTTGTGCTGTTCCACCTGCGTCACCTGGTTGCCCCAGCGCACGTCGATCAAAGGGCTGGCGGCGCAGGCGTCGTGCAGGTATTCCTCCATGTACTGCTGCTGGATGTTGAGCATCGGGAAGAAGCGGTCGTCCGGGTCGTGCGGCGCCTCCATGCGGAACACGCGCTGGCCCCGGTAAAAGGAGTTGCCAAAGCGCCAAGGCAGACCATTGGCCGTCATGCGGTCGGCCACGCCCACTTGCTGCAGGATTTCCATGCTGGGGCGGGTGAACACGATGGCCCGGCTGCCCTGCGAGAACTGCAGTTCGGCGGTGCAGACCACGCTGGCCACGCCGTGGCGCGCCAGCTCCAGCGCGGTGACCATGGCCGCCGGGCCGGAGCCGACGATGACCACCGGCTTGCGCCCGTCGCGCGGGTGCTGCGACGGCAGCCACGCGTCGTGCACGCGGTAGGGGTAATAGATGGAAGGGCGCGGCGTGGTGCTGGGCTGGTGCATCGGGGGTCTCCTGGGTCTCTGGCGCCTAGTTTAGGTTTGCCCAAAGTCCAACATATCCCCAAATGGGAACATCCATTCGCTCCACCGGCCGGCCGTGGGCCAGATCAGTCGTCGGCGTCGGGCTGCACCAGCAGCCCCAGCAGTTCGCGCTGGCCGCCGATGCCCAGTTTGCGAAACACCCGCTTCACGTAGGTTTGCACGCTCGACAGTTCCAGCCCCAGACGCTGCCCCAGTGCGGGGTTGTCCAGCCCGTGCAGCAGACCCCGCAGCACGTCGAGGTCGCGCTTGCTCAAATCGGGATGGCGTCGGTGCAAACGGGCCAACAGCCACTCGGCCAGGTCGGCGTCGAACAGCTGGCCCGCATAGTGCAGGCGGACGGCGTGGACCACCAGCGGCGCCAGGGCTTCGAGCCGGCGCAGGTCATCCTCCTGCAGCGGCCCATGTTCCCAACCCCGGTAAAAGTTCACCGACAGCCAGCGCCACCCTTCGTACAAGGTGAGGATGGCCAGCCGCTCGGCCACGCGCGGCAGTTCGTAGCAGACGTGGCGGTAATCCGGGTGGGCAATGTCTTGCGGGCGCTGGCGGTGCAGCACGGTGTGCGGCTGCGCGGCGCTGGCTCGGCAGGCCGCGTCCAACTCGGCCCGCATGGCTTCACGGCTGCCATCCAGCGGGTGGTATTTGGTCACATAGTCGTGGGTGATGCGCCTCAAGGCTGCCGTGCGCGATCGATCGCCCACCGCCACAGTGCGCGGCGCCGCATCGCCTTCAAACGAAAAAATGGTGCACTGAGCCATCGGTACCTGGGCATTGACGATGCGCAACAGGTCTTCGGCCACCGCGTGCCGGCCCGACAAACCCAGCTTTTGCAGCAAGTCGGTCACCTGAACCAGCGGCACCTCGGCCGTGACCCCGTGCGCCGTGGCCGGAGGCAACACCCACCAGCTGCGCGTGTCGGCCACGGCCATCAACCCGGTGGGCTGGACGGCTCGAACGCGTGGCGCAATGCGCGCGCTGCGTCCTGGTGTGCGCGCAGCGCTTCGGGAATGGCGCGGCCCATTTTGATGAATTCGTGCGTCACGCCGTGGTAAATCTCCAAATCCACCGGCACATTGGCCATCCGAAAGCGGTCGGCCATCATCACGCCCTCGTCCACCAGGGGGTCACATTCGGCCAGCCCCATCCACACCGGGGCGGCGCCGTCCAAGTCGGGCGCATTCAGGGGTGAAAAGCGCCAGTCGTCGCGCTCGGCGACGTGGTTCAGGTACTGGCCGAAAAACCAGGCAATGCTTTCCGCCTCCAACACAAAACCATGGCTGAAGGTTTGGTGCGAAGGCGTGTCCTGGTGCGCTGAACAACCGGGGTAAAACAGCATTTGCAAGCGCAGCGGCAGACCGACGCCCCGGGCTTGCAGCGCGGTGACGATGCTCAAGGTGCCACCCGCGCTGTCGCCCCCAATGGCCATGCGGTTCGGGTCCAGGCCCAGCAACGGTGCCTGGTCGCTCAGCCATTGCAGGGCATCCCAGGCGTCGTTGGCGGCGGTGGGAAACTTGTGTTCTGGTGCCAGCCGGTAATCCACCGACAACACGGCGCAATGCGCCAGGTGTGCCAGATGACGGCACAAGCTGGCGTGGGTCGCCACACTGCCGACGGTGAAGCCCCCGCCGTGCAGGTAGAGCAAGACCGGAAAGGGTGGAGGCGTCTGCTCAGGGATCTGCGGATCGTTCGCCCCTTTGGGGTGCGGCACCACCAACTGGGCGCGCAGCGTTGCGCCATCTCGGGTGGGAATGGCCAATTCATCCACCCGCGCCATTTTGTGTGGGGGAATGTCCAGCACGCCGGAACCGACCTCGTAAAACGCGCGGGCCTGCTGGGGCGACATGGCATGCATGGGGACCCGCCCGGCTCGGGCCATGCGGTCGATCACGCCCCGCATGGTGGGCGTGTGCAAGGATCGCGGATGGGCGTGTGCGCTCACGGCGCGTCGTCCATGCGGGCGCCCACATGCACCTCACCGCGCGCTTCGGCCAACTCCACCTGGCGCTGGCGTTCGGCCAGCCGGGCTTTTTCCTCGGGGGTGCGCTGGTCGTGGCAATGGGCGCAACTCACGCCTTTCACGTAGTGCGGCGAGGCTTTGTCCGCCGCTGACAGCGGCCAGCGGCAAGACCGGCACAACTCGTACGGCCCCGGCGCCAAGCCGTGGCCGACGCTGACCCGCTCGTCGAACACAAAGCATTCGCCTTCCCACAGGCTCTGCTCGGGCGGCACTTCCTCCAGGTACTTCAGGATGCCGCCTTCCAGGTGGTACACCTCGTCGTAGCCCTTCATTTTCATCAGAGCCGTGGACTTTTCGCAGCGGATGCCGCCGGTGCAAAACATGGCCACGCGCGGCTTTTTGGCGCTGCCATCCGGCCCAGGCTGGGGCTGCAACTCAGGCTGGGCATCCACCCAGGCCGGGAGTTCGGTGAAGGTTTTGATGTTCGGGTTGCGCGCCCCCTGGAAGGTGCCGATCGCCACCTCGTAATCATTGCGGGTATCCACCACCACCACGTCGGGCTGGCTGATCAGGGCGTTCCAGTCCTGGGGCGACACGTACTGGCCCACGGTCTTGTTCGGGTCCAGTTCGGGCACCCGCAGGGTGACGATTTCGCGCTTGAGCCGCACCTTCAAGCGGTGGAACGGCGGCGTGGTGGCCCAAGACGCCTTGTGCTGCAACGTAGTCAGCCTGGCGTCGCTGCGCAGCCAGTCCAGCACAGCCATCACGCCCGCCTGTGGCCCGGCGATGGTGCCATTGATGCCTTCACGCGCCAGCAACAGCGTGCCCTTGACCTGGCCAGCCTCGCACAGCGCCTGCAGCGGCTCGCGCAGGTCGGCAAAGTCGGGCAGATCGACGAACTTGTAGAGCGCCGCGACGTAGAACGGCGCGGCCTCGGGCAGATGGGCTTGCATGGTCGAATTATCCCAGGCTCACAGCGGCAGCACCTGGGAGGGGTCGGGCCGCTGCAGCCAGGCCGCCCACTCGTCGGCCAGTTGCTGGCTGGCGGACACCGCAGCGTTCCACACCGCCATGCGCCCCGCCAGATCGGTGCCGTAATGGAAAAAGTCGCTGCGGTCGGGCAGTTTGCCGTTGGGCAAGGTGGCCACCCAGGCCGGGTTGGGCGCCAGCACCATGGTGTGGTCCAGAAACGGCGTGGCACGGTGCCGCCATTTCAGCGATTTATCGAGCCAACCCGGCACCACCTGGCGCTGAAAATGCGGGTACAGCACCAGCCCCAGCGACGGTTTGTAGTGCAGGTGCAGGTGGTAGTCGGTGATGCCACCGTCCCAATACGCGCCGCGCGGTGCGCCCGGAATGTCGTGGACCGCCTGCAGCACAAAGGGAATCGAGCAACTGGCCTGCAGCGCGGGCATGAAGTTTTCGACCGTCAATGGCCGCTGGCGGCTGGGGTAGTCCCGGGTGTGGAATGGCAGCTCGGCCCCACCGGCCGAGAACACCACACGCTCCAGCCAGGCGCCCATGGCCCGCCGCTGCACCAAGTTGGTCAGGTAGGCGGCGGCATAGCCCGCAGGCGTGCGCAATCGGCCTTCGCGCCCCAGCACATGCCGCCCGCGCGAAGTGACCAGGTGTAGGCGCCAACGGGGGTGGTTCAACACCTCGTCAATGCGACCGCCGTAGAAATCTTGCAGGCTGTGACCGAACGATTCACTCACTTTTTGAGCCGAAGGACGGCGCCGGCCCGGTTCGGGCTCGTAGTGCTGGGCGATGTAATCGCGCTCCAGCCGCATCAGCCCCTGGACCGGTTGGTTCATGCAGGCGGTGGCTAGGCGCCACGCGCCGATGGACGCGCCCACCAAATGCACCGTCTGCGAGGACTGGGGCAGCCACTCGCCAAATAGAAAACGGTCCAGTGGGCCCAGTATCAATCCCTTGGGACCACCGGCCGCCCCGGGCACCACGCCCACATCCGCAGGCTGCAAGCCTTGGCGTTGCAACTGGCGCAAAGCCTGGGGCCCCGCGTAAATCTGCAGGGCTTGAAGCCGGGATGCGCTCACCGGATCAGGCCGTCTGCAGTTGATCGAGCCCGCCCACGTCGGGGGCCACCAACCAGTCGGGGTCCAGCCCCAGCAGTTCGCCCACGCTGTCGGGGTAGCTGTGGATCAGGTCTTCGGCACGGTTGCTGGCCACCAGCACACGCGCCCGCCAAGCGGCCATGTGCACCACCGCCGCCAAGGGCTCTACCGGCTCGTGTTGCAGCGGGTTGGCGTGCTGCTCCACCGCTTGCACCAGCAGTTTGGGCAGGTGCCAATGACGCGTCAGCGCGGCACCCGCTTCGGCATAGGAATAACCCAGGGTCCGGTACTGTTCGCCGGTGCGGTTCAGTGCCAGCATGGGCGTGGCCCGGTCGATGGACAGCATGACTTCGGGCATGCCCATGTGCATCACCAGTTCGCCCACGCCATGCAACAGCGCAGCGGTGTAGGCCACGTTTTCGTCCAGCCGGCGGGTGGTGCAAATCAAACGGGCCACCGTCGCTGCGGCAAAGCTGTAACGCCAGAAGGCGTCCAGGTCCACGCCTTTGATGGCATCAAACCGCTCCTGCAAAGCCGCCACCAACACCAGCGACCGGGTTTTGGACAGCCCCAGCACCAGCACCGCGTCGCGCACACTGTGCACCGGCCGCACCAACCGGAAGAAGGACGAATTGGCTTGCCGCAGCAAGCGTGCCGCCATCGCCGGATCGCGCTCCACTTCGGCCGCAACCTGGCCGATCTCCACATCTTCCTGGTTGAAGGTGGCGATCAGCCGCGCAGCGACATCGGGCACCACGGGCAGCGACTGGGGTTGCCGCAACAGTTCAGACAAACGCATGCAAGCGCTTTCAGTGCAGGAAGGCCGACAGCTCGCCGGCCGAGGTCCATTCGCTCGGGTCTTTGTCCAGCACCATGTCCAGGTCCAGCCCCAGCAAAATGGCGACCACGTCAGGGAAAGTGGCTTTCAGCCCTTCGCGGTCGAGGTTGATTTCCTGCGCCCGCGCGCGCCAGGCGGCCATGTGCACCACGCCTGCCATGCGCTCGTAAGTGTCGCCCTCGAACGGCAGCAACTGGTGCTTGAGCGCGGTGACGATGGCCTCCGGGAAATCCCAACGGGCCGCGAACGCCGCGCTCACATCGGCGTAGGTGTAACCCAGCGCGGCCTTTTCCGCTTCGGCCCGCTTGAGGTCGAAGGGGGACACCGTCCAGTCGATGCGGGCCACCACGTCGGGCATGCCAATGTGCATGACCAGGTCGCCCACCGCGTGCACCAACCCCGCAGTGAAGGCTGCGCCGTCGGGCAACTTCATGCTTTTGGCCAGGGTGCGGCAAATTTTGGCGGTGTTCAGGCTGTAGCGCCAGAACTGTTCCAGGTTGACGCCGGGCACCGTCTTGAAGCTGCTGCTCAGGGCCACCGCTTGCACCAGAGTGCGCACGTGGTTGAAGCCCAGGATGGCGATGGCCTCTTGTACGCTGTCGATCTTGCGCGTGAGGCCGAAAAACGCCGAGTTGGCGAGCTTGAGCATGCGCGCCGTGAGGCCAGGATCGGTCGCCACGGCCTCACTGATCTTGCGCGGATCGGGGTCTTCCTGGTTGAGTTCGGTCATCACCTCGGACACCACCCGCGGAATGCTGGGCAGCGCTTTGGCTTTGGTCAGGAGTTCTTCAAGTTCCATGCGGCGTCTCGCGGCGGGGCGGGCAGATTGTGGCCTTGCCCGCAGTATAAGGGTCAGCGCTTGAGGCCTTGCAGCTTGGCAAACGCCGACGCCATGGCGCCCGCGCCAGCCGGTTCGTTGTGGCGTTGACCGCCCCGCCCGGCCTGGTTCTGTCGGCCCGCAGGCTCGAAACGGTTGCCACCGCCCTCGCGCCGTTCGCTGCGGGCACCCGTGGGGGCATCGAGCTTCATGGTCAGGCCGATGCGCTTGCGCGCCACGTCCA